>NZ_JBFSRZ010000007.1:0-135964 GCF_041466065.1 Vibrio sp. 10N.239.312.C11 | reverse complement strand
TCTTTAACCCAACGTAAATAGCTTGCATGGGTTTTCGGAGAAAAACGGCGAACCGCCATTTCATCGATAAGTTGTTGTCTTAATAAGGTCATGATGTATTCCTTAATCTATGGATACATCATAAGTTTGGTCTATCAGGTAAGTGAGAGGAAAGCCCTCCGCGAAGCGGCTTAGTTCAACAGCTATTTTAGACAGAAAAATTCTGCATTTAAATATAGAATTTTTCTATCTAGTTTCTTATGCCATCAATTGTACTAAATTTAGTTCATCCATAACAGTGACTTATGATGTGTGCATTGAAATTCAACAGGCAAATATAGAAACTTTCTATCTAGTATGATTCACATTAAAATCATCAGGTTATGTACATAGAAACAGTATCTAGCATCATGCAAACCTGGCGCTCCTCCAGAGCAAATTAGCCCCTGTAAATCCAATGCTTGACCCTATACGGTAAGGTGTTTATATTGTCGCCCGCCCAACGGGGCACATCCTAAAATGCACACCGGCCATCCTGCCATCATTCGTGTATTTATATTGGTGTTGTGAACTTCCATGCTAACGAAACTTCGTCCTTTTACTCGTGAATCGGGTGCGCTTATGCATCTTTCGATTCCTATCATTTTGACTCAAATAGCGACCCAAGCGATGGGATTTGTCGATACGACAATGGCTGGCCAAGTAAGCCCTGCCGATCTCGCCGCTATTGCACTTGGTACTAGCCTTTGGATTCCTGTGTTGCTGCTACTTCGTGGCGTGATTATGGCGTTAACGCCTGTTGTCGCTTACCACCGCGGTGCACGTGACTTTCAAAGTATCTCTGTTGAGTTCTTCCAAATGGTTTGGTTAGCATTAATTGCTAGCGTCTTGCTCATCGCTTACTTAGTGAGTGCGAAACCGATCTTAGAGTGGATTGGGGTTGCCTCTGAGATCATTCCAATTGGTAGCGACTATGCGTTTGCCCTAGCCTTCGGTGTGCCGGGTATTGCCCTCTTCTACACCTTGAATGGCTTTTGTGAGGGTATGAACAACACCAAAGTACCGATGATCATTTCGGTGGTTGGTTTGTTGGTGAATATTCCGGTCAACTACGTGCTTATCTACGGCAAGTTTGGCTTCCCTGAAATGGGGGCTGTGGGCTGTGGCTGGGCGACTAGCTTAGTGTATTGGCTAATGTCGGGAATGCTGTATTCCTACATTAAAGGTCATCACCACTACAAAACTATCATCAACTTTTCAGATGCAAAGCCAAAAGCAAAAGAGATGCTTCACCTTCTAAGATTAGGTTTACCTATCGGGATGAACATCGCGGTGTGCGGCAGTATCTTTGCGGTTATCGCGTTGATGATTGGTCGTATTGGTGCAGAGAACGTAGCAGCCGCGCAAATTGCACTTAACATTTCGAGCCTGACTTACGTGATTCCGATGAGTATCTCGTTTGGTATTACGATTCGTGTTGGTCACGCTTTGGGTGAGAAAGACGAACTAGCCGCAATTGAGCGCAGTAAAGTCGGTATCTTAGTTGCAGCGTTAATTTCCTTGTTTTCAGTTGCGATGTTCCTTCTGTTCCCTGAGTGGATCATTAGACTTTACACGACCGACCCTGCGATAAGTGCAACGGCAGCAGTATTGTTGACCTTTACGGCTATGTACCAGTTCAGTGATGCATTACAAACGTCTGCTAACGGTGCACTGCGTGGTTATAAAGATACCAAGATCCCGATGATGTTAGCCATTGCTTCATACTGGGGCTTGGCACTTCCACTCGGCATGGTGCTCGGGCTAACAGACCACATTGTTCCAGCAATGGGTGAAGAAGGCTTTTGGATTGGTATTCTTACGGGCTTAAGTATCTCTGCTACGCTGATGTTAATTCGCTTGCGATACGTGATTAAGAAGCGCGATTTACTGCCTTCAATTAACGCAGCAATTCGCTAATACTGCTCTAGCAAGCGAATACCACACCTGAAAGTAAATACAAAAAAGCGCGTTACTGCCACAAGGCAATAATGCGCTTTTTCTATTTAAATTGAACTGTGTTTATCTGTTTATCTGTTTATCTGTTTATCTGTTTATCTGTTTATCGCCAAATATGAGCCAGCCGCAATCATTATTCCACCAGCACTTTGGTTTAACCTTTTATGTGCGCGTGGCGTTTTCAACAAACCTGCCATTCTGCCCGCGCCTACAGCGATAAGCATTAAACCGGACATTAGAGCAACAGATGCTAAACCAGAAACCAAGACAATATCTTGTGAGCGCAGAACTGTCAGATCAATGAAAGTCGGCAAGAACGAAATATAAAACAGAATCACTTTAGGGTTTGAAGCTGAAATCAAAAAGCCTTGCGCGAAACTCGCGAGTTCGGATTTCTGACTTTGTTTGGCTGCAAGTTCCGCTGAGCCTTGTACTTCAGGTAGGCTCTTAAACATCTTGTAGCCCAAGTAAATCAAATAAGCCGCACCAAGGTAGCGAATCACCTCAAACGCAATCGACCAATTCTCGGCAATCGTTGCTAGACCGAAACAGGCAAGCGCAAGGTAAATAAGATCACTGCATATCATCCCTAACGATAGAGTGATGCACTTTCGCCAACCATTAACCATGCCTCGAGCTAAAATGGCAAATACGCCAGGCCCCGGAGTAATACCAAATATAAACATGGCAATAAAGAATGTAATCGCACCTTCTAGTGACATTAGACTGTCCTTATCTATAACCCAACATAATTGATCATGAACGTATCATGGAGCTTCGATTCGCGTAAAGAACGTTTTTGACTAAGCACGTTTAACACAACTCATGTTTTGAATAAGTGTGACACGTAATTTCCCCACTAAGCTTAAACCTAGCCTCAGCCTCAGCCCCAAACATAAACTTAAACCAGTCACCAAAGTGTTTTTCGTTAAGACACAAAAAAGGCGAACCTAGAGGCTCGCCTTCGAAAACAATGATAGAAAATCAACGTGACAAGATTAGTTAGCGATTGGAGACAGTAACTCTGGGTTTACGACTATATTTCTTACACCGTGGGCGTGGTCTTCGTTGAAGTCATTGCCTTCACACCAGCTCCCCACTGTCGCGATGTTTACTTTCGCTACTTGTGGACGAACGCTCCATGTTACTTGGAAAGGTGAACCTTGTTCATTGTAACCAGGACCCGTTGTAGAGCCTGCGTATTGAATCGCTGAGCCCGTATCTTGTGGGATGTTTGGTGCTTGGTGCAAACCATCCACTTTAGAGTGTTTCGCCAATGCTTCGAAATCGAGTGCTTTGTCGTCATTCACTAATACGTAAACTTGGGTTTCTACACGCAGTTGCGGGTTGGTAATCGCGTCGTTAAAACAAGCACCCAGTGTTTCACCCGGTTCAACTTGCGCCGTTGAATAAACATAGTGAACTTCAATGGTGTCACCCGAATGCAAAGAACCATGCTCGCTCGGACAAACCTTGCCCTCAAATGGTTTCAGCTCAGCAGAACTCAGCTTGCCTGTGTATTTAAAGCCACTCTGGAATCCCTTACCATCACCGTTACCAGCGTATTGAGTAAACTCGCCGCCTTTATGCTCAGCATTTTTATGGAAGTGAATATTACATAAGTTCATCGCTGTTGAATCAGGAGCATCCGAGAACAACCTGGTATTTGTTCCTTCTAATGAACCAAAATCTCGTGGAGCTTGCGGTCCAAAACCTTGTCCTTGGGTATTTTCAGAAAGCTTCGCTCTTTGTTCTGCGATAACACCATCTGATACAGACTCATGGTTCGCATCTGATGCATTTGCATGAGCTGACAACATCACCATCGCGACACTTAAAAACACACTCTTATTCTTCATTTTTCTTCCCTAGAATATTGATAACTAAACCTAAGCCGACATAACAGCAAACATCTTACTATGCTCGTAAGTGAATATAAGACTTGTCTTTGTAAGATTAGATTTCATTGCTTACTTTGGGATGAGTATTAGAACCCTTGATGCATATAACAAGTCAAACAGGGTAAATTCGGCGAGTCCCTTCCAGAACTAATAATTTCCTATTTTCGTTAACCGTCGCCTGACTCAGCGCTCAGATAAGTGAACACGATTCTTAGGAAGAAGGATGGCCAGATTTAGAAGATCAAAAAAGGCGAACCATCTGGCTCGCCTTCACGTTTCATTCTATCTATTAGGTTGTCGTTCTAGGTTAACGATTTAACCATTACCGGTGGCAAATATCCCAAACGTCATGACGTTCAATGCATCTGTAACGCCCTCTATTGATTTAATCACGGTCTTAGTCGGTTGGTTATGACGAATAAAATAGCTTCCGATTCCTTTTTCACTCCCACTCTTAGCATCGCTTTCAGTTGTTTCTGTCGCTGCTACTTGAGAAGGCTGCACTGATTCTGGCTCTGCATTAGCGTGATTTATCGTGTCTTTATTTGAATCAAGGTTAGTGAGTGGTTGATGATTAACGATTGAACCATGGGAAGAATCAACGCTGGTCTCAGCGTTTGTATCCTTTGAAGTCTCGAGATTACTCTCTCCCTCTACATTTTTCGACATAGCGTCTTCGTTGCTCAATATCTCGTCGTCTAGCTGATGATTACTCGTTGAAGAACAGGCTGTTAAGAAGAACAGGCTAACGATGAATATGAGTACGTTTCTCATCATAATGATAAAGCACGAATTAATAAAACATTGTTCGATTGTATTTTATTTGGCTGACGACATCCAGTGATAAGCTGAGTAAACACGAAAAGTCGCATTCTTGAAGAGTAAACAAAAGCGTACGGGTTTAGTGCATAAGACTAATAATTCGAGAGCTCAATCAGGTTGCCATCAGGATCTCGAACATAAACAGAGACAATTTTTCCTATTGCACCGGTTCGTGGTACGGGCCCTTCTTCTATCACGACACCTTGCGCTTGGATATGTTCGACAACTTCAGTAATTGGTGTATTGGTAACAAAGCAGAGGTCCGCACTACCGACCTGCACACGCCTTGCCTTTGGCTCGAACTCGCTACCACTGAGGTGTAAATTGATCTTCTGCGTCCCAAATGACAACGCCAACCTGCCCTCGCCAAATTCGATGGGCTTCATACCTAATACGCGCTGATAGAAATTTACCGTTACCTCTATATCTTTAACGGTTAGTACCAAGTGATCTAAATGACTGATTTCCAATTTAATCATCCTTGTTTCGTCGTTACTGAATATTGCATACTAAGTGCTAATTAACGCTAAGCCACATACTCTAATGTTGGACGTGCCAACACAAGATAAGCAAGCAGCCCTACTTCTCACTTTAGTGATTAAAGAGAGCACCGATTGCGCTCCCTTTTTAGATTAATCAGAAGGCTTACAAGATGTTCAGACCAAATAGCTCTTTAACATCAAACAATACGGTCTCTGTTCTTTCTCTCGATACCTGAGTTCCTTTGCGCAAAATATCAATGAGCTGCGCTTTATCATCCAGTAACTCAGATCTTCTTTCACGAATAGGACGAAGCATCTCCTGTAAGCACTCTTCCAACACTTTCTTAGTTTGTCCATCACCTAGCCCACCTCTTTGGTAATGCTCTTTTAGTTGACTGACATAGTTAGCGTCACTGTGAAAAGCATCAAGATAAGTGAACACGATATTCCCTTCTACCTTGCCTGGATCATCGATTCGAAGATGATTTGGATCGGTATACATGGATTTGACTGCAGCTCTGATCTCTTTCTCTGTTGCACCCAAATTAATGGCGTTGCCCATCGATTTAGACATCTTACTTTTACCATCGGTACTAGGGAGGCGAGATGCATTGCTGAGAAGCGGTCTGCATTCATTCAAGATTGGTTTGCCAGCGAGCGAATTCACTTTCCTTACTATCTCATTGGTTTGTTCTAACATCGGCAATTGATCATCGCCAACAGGCACTAAAGTCGCGTTAAAAGCAGTGATGTCTGCCGCCTGTGAGATTGGATAAGTGAGGAAGCCTGCTGGAATTGAACGTCCAAACTCCTTGTTCTTAATTTCGCTTTTGACTGTTGGATTCCGTTCTAAGCGAGCGATAGAAACAAGATTGCTGTAGAACATGGTGAGCTCAGCTAACACCGGCAACTGTGATTGCAGACAAATCGTGGTCTTGGTCGGGTCGATACCCACCGCAAGATAGTCAGCGACTACATTGAGAATGTTGGAAGAAACCTTCGAAGGATTATGGGCGTTGTCGGTAAGCCCTTGCATGTCAGCGACCAATATCGTTTGGTCGTGAATATGCTGCAAAGAGACTCTTTGTTTAAGTGAACCGACGTAATGACCCAAGTGCAAAGGCCCAGTAGCTCTATCGCCAGTCAGAATGATTTCAGGCTTGTTGGTATTGTTCTTACTGCCAATATTATTGCTGTCGGTATGGCTGTTTGAGTTGGTATTCATGGTGTATCTCCAAGTTAAAAAGGCTACTGGAGATAAAAAGAGGCGACATTTTTGATGACATTCTTAGCTACCGTCCAGCAGCTAAAGAATGTAAGTATTCCGTGCTGCTCTATTGAGAGCACCACCAAAAGAAAATTGAAGTTGAAGTTGAAGCAGAATTAAATTTCATGGTTAAAACCTATCAACAATACAGACGAGCGACAACTGTTATTTACGCGCACCAAGAAAATAGGGCATAAGATTAATAGGTTATAGGCTTAATCTTTAACGGAACACAGCTCAATGATTCGGTCACACATGGCTTGGTTGACTGTGAAGTGGGTGTTGAGTAACGCTAGTTGCGCGAGTGCCGATTCCGCCGTTCTGTCATAGCCTTGCGTGAACGTTGGCAATGCCTTAGCAAATTGAGGGAAACGCGCCTCTAGCCTTCTGTCCGACATAAATTCATCAACGAATTCAGGCTCAGAATGCTCAGTTTGATCCACAAGATCGATCAAACGATCAAGTGCGTAAGAATGAACGAACCGACTGCCCGACAGCTTTTCGCCTCGATTATAACGAGACATGCCCACATAAAGATTGGTCAGTGCTTCACCGATGATCCATTCTTGAGAATTCGTTTCAGCGACACCTTTTACAGGTGGCACACAGCACTGAGTATCAAAGTCGGCTTCCTGCCAAACAATACGACCTTCAGCAAATGGAATATGCGCTAATTCGTGTGGTTCGAATACCGCAAACTCACAGAATATTCCATCGGCATAAAGTACTTTGTAGCCATCGATGGTGTTCCTTACGGCATAGTCGATTGGAAGAATGTCAGCCAACCAATGCAAGCTGTCTAAGAAGTATTGCTTGTGCCCCGTTTGCACTATTGCGAAGAAATCCACATCTGAGTACTGATCCAATCGGTCCGTTTCAATGCCAACAGAACCGAGTCCCAATAAAGCATGCGCCTTACCAGAAGCTTTCAAAGATTCCCCAATCGCATCTAAACGCTGTAAGAGTTTTTCTGGTGTATTTGGCTGTTGTGCTTGCATCGCTCTATCCCTATCAAATTGAATGCCACTCAACCTAACTGATAGTTAGAACACCTATGAAGCCTAATTTATAAAATATGTGTTTGAGATAACGATCTGCGCAACTTATTGCTTCGTTTAAACTCATCAATCATCCGTCTTTCTATCCAACTTACACCGATGACTTTGCTAAATAAGCTGCCATTTCTTGCTCTGGCACCATGCCTCCGCCAGTCGCCCATACAAGATGTGTGGCATTGGCTAGTACCGACTCATCAATTTCTAGACGAGTAAGGTATTCACTATTTTGTTCAACATGAATCGCACCCGGCATACCTGCTAGTGCAGAAGGCTCAAGTTGAATGCTCTCTGCTTGGTTCAGTTCACCTAGCAATTGATACATGCGTTCATCGGTTAATGTGTAATAACCATCAAGCAAGCGCTCCATCGCGCGACCGACAAATCCAGATGCTCGCCCCACCGCTAAACCGTCTGCGGCGGTGAGGTTGTCGATACCAAGATCTTGTACTGCAATCTCATCATGCAAACCTGTATGAACACCCAACAACATGCAAGGTGAATGGGTCGGTTCAGCAAGAATACAATGGACATCATCACCAAAGGCCATCTTCAATCCAAATGCAACACCACCGGGGCCGCCACCCACACCACATGGCAAGTAAACGAACAGTGGATGGTCTTCATCGACCAGAATCTGCTGCTGTTCAAACTGTTGCTTTAGTCTTTGCCCCGCCACCGAGTAGCCAAGGAACAGGGTTTGTGAGTTTTCATCATCAATGAAAAAGCATCGTGAATCTTGAGCTGCTTCTTTGCGACCTTGTTCTACCGCAACACCATAATCTTGTTCATACTCAACAACGTTGACACCATGCTCACGCAGTTTGTTTTTCTTCCACACTCTCGCATCAGCAGACATGTGAACCGACACTGTAAAGCCTAACTTGGCACTCATTATGCCAATCGACATGCCTAGATTACCCGTTGAACCTACCGCAATGCTGTATTGTTGGAAGAAGTCACGAAACTCAGGTTCAAGCAACTTGCTGTAGTCATCGCTCTCACACATTAACCCAGCGTCAATGGCAAGCTTCTCAGCATGCGTTAGTACTTCATAGATACCACCGCGCGCTTTGATTGAACCTGAAATTGGTAAATGGCTGTCTTTCTTCATCATCAAACGCCCTTTTATTGGCTGCTGATAATGAGCTTCTAATGCTAACTTCATTGCAGGGATATCGATAAGCTCAGATTCGATGATGCCATTGGTGACTTGTGTTTCAGGGAATGCCTTCGCCAGATAAGGGGCAAACCTTTGTAATCGCAGGCTTGCATCTTGAATGTCCTCTTCGCTTAACCCCACATAAGGTAAACCCTGTTCTAACGTCGTGATGTTTGGGTTAAACCAACTCACTTCTTCTAACGCTATAAGTTGTTTTAACAACGGGAAATCGTTGGTGAGCTTCTCTATATTTAATTCACTTTTTGGGTTCAAATCAGTCATGGGTGACCTTCTCTGGTATAGCGCCATCATCTCTGGTACACAGCAATCTGCGCTCTTACAAACATTTGGTTTTGAGCTTATTAAAACGGTATTTATTTAATTATTCAATGACCTGTAATTAACTAGGCTTACTTTGCTCGATACGTCTTACGACTTAATTGCTGACCACTGTCTTGATGTACTCACTAGGCGATAGACCAAATTTTCCTTTAAAGCGCTGACTAAAACGTCCTTCCGATTGGTAACCGCAAGACTGGGCCAATATCGCCACATTCTGCTGTCCGTTTTGCATCAGATAAAGTGCGTGACTCAACCGAACTTCAGCCAACACCTCACGATATTGCATACCTTCCAGTTTGAGCTTTCGGATAAGCGTGGCGCGACTCATCGCAAAACGCTCTGCTACCGACTCTAACGGATGTTTCTCGTCCGGTGAATGCGAAAGGTAGTGGCTGAGTTTCTGGCTAAACGAAACGTTTGAGCTAATAAACAATCGATGCAACACGCCCTTCTCGGCTAATTGCTGATACAAACCCTGCAACCAAAATTGTTGGGTTTGTTCACTCATGCTCTGACGATCAAACGAAAACAACGCATTGAGAGAATCTTGCAAACCTCGATCTGCCTCCACGGTGGGTAAATCCAGTTCAATTGCTCGATCCTCACTCAGATCGAGCATTGCTTGCGTCGGTTGGAAATGAAAACTGAATACACGCGAAAGGAAACGCCCTTTGTGGGGCATGTTCTCAAAACTCAATGACGCTGATGCCTCACACAACAGCAGCTCAGAATGTGAGAGTTCTGCCGCTGAGTCTTTCCAAAACAGGCGCTTGCTGCCTGTAATGATCTGAATAATACTAGGGGATAGAATCCTCACATTACGCAGTTTTTGTAACTGCTCTGCACGAAAGATCGTCACTTGATATTGATGATTCATCTCATCCCCTTATTTGCTTATTTGCTTATTTGCTTATTTGCTTATTATGTAGGTGTATAAGCTTTTAACGTACATAAGCTATTAGCGTGTATAAGTTGCCGTCAGTTTCGCTTTGTCTAAAGCCATGCTGTTCAACGTGAATCCAACCACTGCCGACGGCGTGTTTTCGTCTAGGTTAAGTTTGTCCGTTGGTAATGCCCAAACCGTGAATTGATAACGGTGCATACCATCTTTTTCTGGAGGACAAGCGCCACCGAAACCTACCGTTCCATAATCTATGCGGCCTTCTTTGCCACCCACTTTAGAGACATCGACACCACGAGGTAGTTCGCTCACTGTTGCTGGAATATCAAACGCGACCCAGTGCCAAAAACCACTTTCTGTCGGAGCATCTGGATCATAAGCCGTGATTGCAAAGCTTTTGGTTCCTGCTGGAGCATCTTTCCACATCAATTGTGGTGATAGGTTACCGCCGTCACAACCCCAACTTGAGTATTCAAAGGTCTTCGCCATTGGGTGACCTTCTTGAATATCGTTGCTGATTGATTCGAACGCTTGAGCAGAGCTTGCCGCCAAAATACTAATTGCTAATACTGATTTGATGATGAGTTTCATGATAGTTCCTCTTATTAGGTATGAGTCCAGTATAGTTCCCTCCACACGCCCAGTGATGACAATAAGTACACAATTATCTAATTTAACCCAAACAAATGATACTTACTGTATTTTTACTTTATTATTTAAAAGCATGACCCACTCGACAATTTGTTGTTAAAAGAACACTTGTTGACATTCAGGTTACAAATCGCGTCCAAAACTCTTTAGACTCTCCCCAACAACTTTTAACGAGAATGACTGGATGCGCAGGCTGACATTAGCCCTTTGTTTGACCCTTTGGCTCCCTACGCTAGCCAATGCCCAAAGTTTGCAAGACAAGTGGCAAACTCTGTATCAATTGAGCTGGCAATCGTCTCCTATCTCAGTTTCTCAGAAAGAGTTAACCCAGTACCCGAAAGCACTTCTTCAGGAAAGCAGCCGCTACCCGGATTTCAACCAATTCAGTTGGGAAGACATCGCCGCACTCGCCTCTATACAAGATCACTGCCGAGCGATTGAAAATGCCAACCCTTCTTTGAACGATGCCATCGAATTCGAACTCGCTGTGTGTCAAGAACAACCCTTGGATTCAATCTGGTTCGCGGCACACTCAAAACGACACCCTGCTGGTGGTAGCTTCGCTGATCGTTATGTAGCTCGTTACCCAGAAAACAGTGAGCAAATTCATCCGTTTTTGAGTATCAGTAATCCTTTGCATCCGTTATTTTCCAAGCTAGAAAACTTAACCACGCAAGGCAGAGAAGCACTGCTCAATGGATACCGCGCTTGGCAACAAGGTGATGTGCTTTGGTTGAGTGGCGAACAAGGTTGGAAAGCAATTCCATCGGAGGTTTGGAAGCCTATTGCCGAACAACAAGAAGTGACCTTGTCAGCCGAAAGCTGTTCTTTTCGTTACAGTAACCTGTGCCTGAGCGAGTCGAGCAACGACAACCTGATCATGAAAACCTTGATCTTTACATTGCTGTTAACGTTGATTTCCGGACTCGGTAGAGTCTTATACCTAAGAACAAAACAACGAAAAGAGAGGCAGTTCGTTTTACAGCTTCTTACTCATGAACTGCGCACGCCAATTACTAGCCTAGGCTTAACCGTCGAAATGTTTAGAAATCGCTACGATGACTTTTCTGATGAAACTCAAAATGCGGTTTGGCGTTTAATATCCGACTATCAACGGCTCTCTCAGCTCACTGAAAACAGTAAAGTGTATCTAAGTGCGGATCAGTCGGAGCCTTTATTAAAGCAGAACGCATCCTTAGAAGAGTGGCTCGATCATGTATGTGAAAAGCACAATATCGAGTATCAATGTGATTCAAGTGATGCTGAACTTAACCTACCGTATTACTGGCTAACCATCTGCTTAGATAACTTGATTAAGAACGCTAAACAGCACGGTATAGGTGAGCTTTTGGTCAAGGTAGAACTCGCTGATAAGCTCAGGATTGAGGTGCAAGACGAAGGTCACTTCCCTTCTTTTCTGCAACGGTTTGTATCTCGAGCAACACCGAATATCAATCACAGACAAGACAACATGGGCATTGGCCTTACTATTGTCGAACACTTGATGAAACAAGCGAATGGCCGTCTCATTATTCTTCGTAATCCAACCCGATGTATTTTGGAAATAGCTTATGAACACCCTACTGCTGATTGAAGACGACCATCTACTTGGACAAGGCCTCGTCAGCTTCTTTGAGTCCAATGGTTACCCATGCCTTTGGGCGAAGGATTCAGAGAGTGCCAGTAAGCAATGGTTCCGAGCCGATCTAGTGATACTGGATCGACAACTCGAAGACGGTGACAGCTTGCGACATTTGCCGAATTGGTTACTGCTCAAAGCACTACCGGTGATAGTGTTAACGGCTAAAGTGGAAGTTCAACAACGTGTTGAAGGTTTAATGGCAGGTGCCAAAGATTACGTGACTAAGCCATTTTCGAACGATGAATTACTTGCTAGAGTCATTACGCAGCTTCGCCCGTTAGGTGTTAGCCACTTAGATTACGCAAATATCCAAATCAACTTGTCGGAACGGATAGCTTATCTGGATGAAAGTCCAATCACGTTGAAACCTAAAGAGTTTCAGCTATTGGTACTGTTTATTCAGAACCAAAGTCGTGTGTTTCACCGAGATGAGTTGCTCAATAAAATTTGGGGTTATCAAGCCTTCCCAAGCACAAGAACCGTTGATAACCACATACTGCGTTTACGTCAAAAGCTTCCAACGCTGAAACTAGAAACGCATCGTGGAGTTGGTTATCGTTTGGTTGGGGAATCACAATGAAAGTAAACTCTCTAACAGCACTGTTCTGCACATTACCCTTTACAATGCCCTTTGCGTGTAATGCGGCTTGGTTTACAGACACGCCATTGCAACATACGTATCAATCTCTGCTTGATGAGCAACCTCAAGTCGCGTGGCAAGAGCTTCAAATCGCACTCAATCAACAAATACTTGATAGTGAGCTTTGGTTGCCAGTTAAACAAGAGATACTGAGCCAAACTCAATGCGGAACTTCACTAAGACAAGACACTGAGACGAAACATCACATTCAAGTTAGCTTTATCAAGCGCCACGGTCTTTCATCACAAGGCTATCAGATCAAAGTGTCTGCGGAGCAACTCAACGAAGTGTTAGAAGATCAAACACAACGTATTTCTCTGGTCTCGCCTGATGGGAAAGTGGTTATCGACGGACAACTCTATACTGATGTCGAATATCAAGAGATTGAAACCAGTGAGATGTTCATCAAACCGGAATCGGGCGTTTATCAGTTAACGATAGGTTCGAACAACTACCCTATTATTGTTGCTTTAGACGACAACAAGCGGTGGCTAACCCTCACATTGTGGTAACACCGCCTGAGATAATCGACAGCTGCCCAGACGCCAATGTCAGTTGGCAGTGGTTTGACGAAAACTACGATATGTTAGGCTTCAAGGTGCCAGTCAAAACAACGCAAGCATCTCTTCCTACAGAAAGCCCAATCGGATCTGAAGCTAAACACTTAAGTGCATCGGTTGAAATGTTTGAATACCAAGGTGCGATTGAAATCCAATATGTACAGCGTGTCGCGATGCCTTTCTAAGTTAAGCTCGCATCTCACAGACATTCGTAACAAGCTGCAAAACCTGTAATAAGCTAATGGCGCTTCGAATAGAGACATATAGGTGACAAAACACCAACGCGATTTGGGTGTAATAACCTTACTTACCCTTTACGGAATCTAGATATGGTCAACGTTCGCCATCAACTTAATTTTATGTCTTTTGCTATTGCAGCTCTATTCACGACTTGTGCGCTCTCGGCAAACGCACAAGATAATCAAGTCACTCTTACCAACAAAAGCCACGTCAGTAACAGTAACGCTAGTCACATAGTGTCGATTTCAACAAAAACATTAGCGATAGATTGGAATGGCTTAAGTGTTAATAGCACTGCTTTGACCGTTGATCGTCAACCTCAAAAAGTTACTCACCTAGTCATAGACTCAAAAACCAAGGCATCTTGGACACTCATGCCGAGCGGAATCAATGTTGAAGCTGAGTTGAAGGAACATAATCTTCTTGTCCAATTCACCTTACCTGAAAACACACAAGTAAAACGAAACCAACCCATTGAACTCGTTTGGTTTGACCTAGCAGAACAACAAACTCAGACTCTATTTCTGCCCTTTAGTGAGGGTATGCGCGTTCCTACCAACAATAAGCAGTGGGCCAATTACCTAGTCGAAAACCATTCAGGAAGCAACACCACTCAAGACCTAAAAATGCCTTTTTGGACGGTACAGCAGAACGATCAATTCATCAGTTATCAGATGATGAATCCGACAAACAACCAATTGTTCTTTTCTGATGTATCGTCGGGTACGTCCTCTGATGAGAAGACCAAGATTGATATGAGCGCTTCACACCAATTTACAACGCTGAATCAATCACAGCCTTTTACGGTTCGGATAACACTTGGAGACTCTTGGTTAGATGGCGCCAAACACTATCGCGATTGGCGAATTGAAAATGGTCTCTCTGAATCGCTTGTTGAAAAGCAAAAGCGTAACCCAGATGTAAATAAGCTGATCGGCGCAAGCCACGTCTACTTGTTTGGTAAAGACCCATTAAGCATCCAAGATGTGAGCGACTGGTGGGGATTAAACGCTTGGTATCTAGAGGACTCTCAATTAAACATTTCAAGTGAAGCGAAGCGAGAGTTATCCCCTCTGTCTAAAGGCAAAGATTGGTTTAGCCAGTATCATAAACAACTGTTGTTGGACTCTATTAGCCAGTCATTACAAAGCTTGTACCCTGTTGCCACGCCAACACTTGCTGATAACACCATTAAAGCTCAACACACCGCTGCTCAGAGCAAGAAAAGCTGGTTGATTAAGAACGCCTCTTCTTATCTCAATGCACCGGATACTTGGGGACAAGCCTTGTCATCAGGCATGGTCAACAATCTGAACAAAGGAGGATTAAACAAGCTTTGGTTAGGCTTCGATAACTGGATGCCAGCATTCTACCAACCGAATGCAGTAGAACTGGCTAAGCAATCTGGTTATCTGGTTGGAACCTATGACTCCTACAACACAGCCATTCCTGCGAAGCTCAATGACAACTGGCTAACCGCCCAATTACCAAAACCGATGCGTGAAAGTTGTGCGATTGAAATGGCGGATGGCAGCCTAAAAAAAGGGTTTCGAGGAAACGGTTTTTACTTGAACCCGAATTGCCATTTGGATTATGTAAAACAGCGCGCCGTAGACATCATGCGTTTTGGTCACTTCAATAGCCTGTTCCTAGATGTTGATGCGACTGCGATGGCGCGTGAGGACTACAGCGATAATAGCAGTGAGACGGATATGCTTTCTGCCTTCAATAACCGAATGCAGTGGTTAAGCGATCAACCCGATTTGGTGCTTGGTTCTGAAGATGGTAATAGCCTGACGACAAAAGGCATCGCTTTTGCACACGGCTTAGAAACAGTCGGCTTTGGTTGGTCAGACAAAGAGATGAAAGAAGACCTACAATCACCTTATTACTTGGGTCGTTGGTATCCAGACCATAAACCTGACTTTTTCTTCAAGTCAGCTAAGGTCAAAGACCCCTACAAGTCATTGCTGTTTTCGCCTCAATATCGAATTCCGCTTTACCAAGCCGTTTTCCATGATGAAGTAATCAATACGCACCATTGGCACTCAGACAGCCTTAAGTTCACTAATGTACAAGCAGAAAGAGACTTAACCGCCATGTTGTACAACACACCACCGATGGTTCACTTGACCAGAGATGAAGCTTTATCAAGTTCAAGTCCAAGGATCAAAGCACTCAAACACTATCAAGATGGCTTTGAACCGATGCACGAACAGTTATGGGATAAACAGTTAGTCGATTTCGACTGGTTAGACAAAAGCGGCGAAGTTCAACAAACCGAGTTCAGTGACGGGAGTAAGATCATTGCCAACTTCTCTAACAAGGCATTTCGTTACAACGGTATCGATATTGCTGCCCTATCGGTCAAAGCTATATTGGCGAATGGGCAAGTCGTCGACTGGCAGCCCAATCATAGTTAGCTTCGATACGGTTTAGACAAAAACGAATAATAGGAAGCTTAAGCACTTATTTAACCGCTAATGTTCAGCCCGTTACTTGTGCTTCCTATTTTGAAAAGCAGTCAGTAGATAGTCGATAAAGACCTTCTTACGTTTCGGCATCAACTGTCTGTCTGCATACACTAGGCTTACTGAAACTTCTGGCATCTCATATTCAGGTAACAAGCGAATCAGCTTACCTGTCTTGAAGTGTTCCCGACAAATGAATTCAGGAAGCACCGCCAAGCCGAGCCCATCCACACACGCTGTTAGGCATGCCGTGATGGTATTCACCCGCAACTGACACGGTAGATCGATCAAAATCGACTCACCGCCTTCTAATTGCAAATGCCACTTAGGTAGACGTGCCGCCTTGTTCACGACCTCAATCATCCTAAATGGAGGCTTAAGGTCATCGGGTGAAGAGATTTCACCGAACTGTTCTAAATACTCAGGGCTGGCTACCAATACACGCTTCGATGTTGTGAGGTAACGAGAAACCAAGCTCGAGTCCACTAGCTCACCAATTTGTGCGTAAAGATCGATCCCCTCCGCAATGATGTCGACTTCTCGATTCGATAGTTCTAAGTTCAAAGTCACGTTTGGGTGCTCTTTTAGGAAACTGTGGATGTATGTGGCTAATACTTGATGCCCCAATTCGACAGGCAACACAACATTCAACTGCCCTCGGATCAAATCCTGATTGGCAGAAACCTCTAACTCAGCTTGGTTCATGATCTCTTGCATCTGCATGCTCGACTGATAAAAGCGCTCACCCTCTGGCGTTAAAACTAAACTTCGTGTCGAACGAGTGATCAACCTCACACCTAGGTGCTGTTCCAGCTCGTCTAGCTTTCGGCTGACGGTCGACTTGGTCATGTTCAATGCTTCAGCTGCGTGCGTGAAACTCCCACAATCAACAACTTGTGTAAAAACAGTCACAGCATTTAAGTCCATCGTACTTCTCCCAAAGCCCTATTAGTAAGATTCACGCAACAGTGTTTCCCTTTTTTCCTATCTTATCAATCAATCGAATTCATTTACAATTCGTTACATCTAAATAAAAACAAAATGAGAAATAAAAAATGACAGAGAACAACAACGCTTCGCAATCAGTAAGCACAAAAAAACGTAAAAAAGCCCCGCTTATTGCTACTGCGATCATGCTGTCATTAGGCTTAGCTGGCGCTGGATATTGGTATGGCTATGGCCAGTACTTCGAGTCAACCGACAATGCCTACCTGCAAGGCGACATCACTAATATAAGCCCGAAGGTGTCGGGTTATATTGTTAAGTCTTACGTGAGTGATAACCAATCGGTTAAACAAGGTGACTTGTTGGTTCAAATTGATGATCGTGATTACCAATCTGCACTTGCTCAGGCGAATGCGCATTTAAGCGTCGTTCAATCAAGCGTACACAACCTTATCGCTCAACAAACGTTACAACGTAGCCAAATAAATCAAGCTGAGAGCCGTGTTGATTCCGCACAAGCTGAATACGAGCGTGCAATCCAACAAGTCGTGCGTTCTCGTAGCTTATTAAAGCGTAACTATGCTTCGCAAGATGAAGTCGACAGCATGGTCGCACAACAAAAAGTCACCCAAGCAGAACTTGAAGAAGCAAAAGCAAACCTTGTCGCAAGTAATGATCAACTAATCGTGATTGCGAGTGAAATCGAACAAGCAAACGCATCCGTGACTGAAGCTCAAGCACAAAGAGATCAAGCACAACTTAACCTTGATTACACCAAGGTCTACGCGCCAGCGGATGGCGAGATTGGTAAACGTAGCGTCCGTGAAGGCTTGCTGATTCAAGCAGGCGCGCCATTGATGAGTTTGGTACCAAACAACCAAGTGTGGATTGAAGCTAACTTCAAAGAAACTCAATTAAGCGGTATTCATAAAGGCCAAACCGTAGAAGTCGAACTGGATGCCTTTCCGGGTCAACCACTTGAAGGCGTGGTAGACAGCTTCTCCCCTGCGACTGGCGCTAAGTTTGCGCTCCTACCACCAGAAAACGCGACCGGTAACTTCACTAAAATCGTTCAGCGTGTACCGGTGAAAATTACGATTCCAGATCAGCAAGAGTTGAAAGGTCGACTGCTCCCTGGTTTGTCTGTGGTAGCGACCATCGATAAACGAGGCTAGACCATGAGTAACACTGGTGTTGTCACCCAAACAAATGATGATGACGAGGTTTCGAGACGCCATTGGATCGCCCTTTTTGGCGGCTTAATCGGCGCGTTTATGGCGATCTTGGATATTCAGATCACCAACTCGTCTCTCAAAGACATTCAAGGTGCGCTGTCTGCCACCTTGGATGAAAGCTCGTGGATCTCTACGTCTTACCTAGTCGCAGAGATGATCGCTATCCCACTCAGTGGTTGGCTTTCTAAAGCGCTCGGTAAACGCCGTTATATCACGTGGACGACGGCCATCTTCACCATTTCATCTTTGTTGTGTTCGTTTTCTTGGAACATGACCTCGATGATTGTATTCCGCGCGATGCAAGGCTTCAGTGGTGGTGCTTTAATCCCGCTTGCTTTCTCGTTAGTGATTCAGTTATTACCTGTTAACAAACGTGCTGTGGGTATGGCACTGTTTGGCGTAACCGCGACCTTTGCTCCATCGATCGGCCCAACATTTGGTGGTTGGCTGACGGAGAACTTCTCGTGGCACTATATTTTCTATATCAATATTCCGCCGGCTTTGCTTGTGATCACCATGATCCGATATGGCTTGGATGATGAAAAGCTCGACCTTGGCACACTGAAAAAAGCCGACTGGTTTGGTATCGCGACCATGGCGTTAGGGCTAGGTTGTTTGGAAGTGGTACTAGAAGAAGGTAACCGTGAAGAGTGGTTCAGTTCGAGCTTTATTATTGGCTTGAGTATCGTGTCGGCGGTGAGTTTGGTTTACTTTGTGATAAACGAACTCCAACACAAAAAGCCATTAGTTAACCTGCGGCTATTGCGGGATGGGCAGTTTGCTATGTCTTGTATCGCCTATTTGATTTTGGGGATGGCGTTGCTCGGCTCTATCTATGTACTGCCAATGTACCTCACTCAAATTCAGCAATACAATGCGATGGAGATTGGTGAAGTCTTGATGTGGATGGGTTTCCCACAGTTGTTGATATTCCCAATCGTTCCTAAGCTGACGCAAATCATTAAGCCCAAGTACTTAGTGACCTTTGGTTTCGCGATGTTTGGCTTCAGTTGTTACGTGAATACACATATGACGATTGATTTTGGTGGCCAACAGTTGATCTTGTCTATGGTTCTGCGTGCTATTGGTAGCCCGTTTATTATGGTTCCCCTGTCTTTGGTTGCGATGAAAAACATCAGAAAAATGGACACGCCTGACGCTTCGACCTTAACCAACGTAATGCGAAACCTAGGGGGTGCTTTTAGTATCGCGATTATTGCTACGTTGTTAGATAACAAAACGCGCGAGCATTTGGCGCATATCAAAGAGTCGCTGCCTTCAGTTAGCCAGTTGGGTTGGCAAACGCTCAAAGATCAACAAGCGTTCTTTATTCAATCAGGAAGTGATGCCGCAACGGCGATGCAACAAGCGCAAGCTAGCCTACTTGGCACAATGCAACGTGACGCCGCTATCATGGCTTACAACGATGTGTTCTTAATGATGACGGCGTTCTTAGCTCTAGCTGCAGTATTGATTTTGAGCATGCGTGATTAGCGCTAGAGTTTTGTTTAATAAAGCTTCAAGAAAAGAACAACATTTCGAATAAAAAACCGAACAATTAAACTGAGAGGTAAGCTTATCGGCTTGCCTCTTTTTTATTTCTAAAACACGTATAGCCCAACGAAAATCAGGTAAAAGTAACCTGCGTTTGAAGTCTTTCATAAATGTTATCGAATACTCCTTAATTACCAATAGTTTATTGAGTGTTTGCCTGTGATATTGGCACCTTGACAATGTGCAACTTGACGCCTAAATTAAAAATAACATTTGGTATTGAGGAAAATGGATTTGACCTTACCACCTGACCTACGAGTTTTAATTGTCGACGACTCCAAGAGTGCAACTATTCTTATAAAGCAGCAACTCTCGAGCTTGGGCATTGCACATGATTGCATCTTTATTGCGACCGACTATCGACAAGCAATTAAAGCGGTCGAGACTCACTCTTTTCATGTACTCCTCATCGATTACCACCTAGAGCAATTCTTCACGGGCTTTGAACTATTAGGAATTCTGTATCGAAATAGGCTCATCGACCATACGGTTGCGACAATTTTACTCTCCGGGGATATGCGTCAAGAAACGGTATTAACTGCCCTGTCGGGCGAGGCACACCATTTCGTTTCTAAACCGATTCATACTCAGAGGTTAGGTAAAAAGATCCAAAGTGCTGTGTCCGTCTCGAAAAAGCTGACACAACTGAACGAGTTATATCCAATCACCAGTCAGGATAAATTGGCTCAAGCATTAGCGGTCTCGCCTAATGGCACTAGCGTTCAATTCGAAGCGACACTGATTGAACATTTAATTTCAGGTAAGAATTGGCAATTGCTCTCTAGCGTCATTAACAACTCGAAAACCAACATGCACCCGACAAAACTGGTTGCTGAAGCTCTGATTCTCGACAGTTTAGGCAAACAGGATCTAGCCATAGATAAGCTCCACAACTTTCTGATCGCGCAGCCACTCTCATTGAGCGTCATTGATTGCTTAAGCTGTATCTACGAAAAACATAAGATGCTGCTTCCTGCTCTGAAATTAGCGATTCGTGCATTTGAGATGACACCAAGTATCAGCCATCGTGCAATCAGGGCGATTGACTTGGCTGAGAACGCAGACAACACACGTATGATCATAAAGTTAGGTGAGATGTATGCGACCCATATTTCAGCTGCTGACATTGATGTCATCCATTCCATTGGTGCGCACTTTAATTCCTTAAAAGCAACGTATCAGCGCGAGACGCAACTAAAGTACAAACGTATTTTGCTTGAGCACGCCAACCAATTCACCGAGTTGGTAAACCTGAAACTTCCGGTAAAACAACAGCAGCAAGTTTTGGCCAGCCTGGCCCTATTTCAGACCAGCATATTGCTCATCGAAAATAGCCCTCAGATTGCCCACAAAAAAGTGATTAGAGCTTCGACACTGTTAGCGAACAATTTCCACAGCCAACCGACTTACTTGCTCACTCAGTTATTACCCATGCTCGCCCACTTTGGTGAGTACTCTCTTTATCATTTAACAGTGGAATGTCTCAAATCTCGTGGAGAAGCCATAAATCACCAACTTGAGTCCAAAAATGTCGACCCCTCAACGTGTATAAACATTGAAAATTTGGGTTCGATCCAAGAAATAAAGGACTACATTCACAGTTACCCATATTCAGTTGCCGCCAAACTTGACTATATATACGCCGTCAATAAAGCTCATATAGATGAGAAACTTAGCGACGACTATCTAGAAGAAATCTTACAGTTAGAACTTCCTCCAAAATGGAATCAATGGATTAGTGATTCATCAAGGTATGGTTTTTCCACTAAGCCGCCTAGCCCATTTTCAACATTCAGCCGACAGGAGTCCACATGCTAGACTTTGATGCTTTAAACGCCTATTTAGACAATGACAGAGACGTCATTTACGCCGTTTTGTCTACATATCAAGAAGACCATGGCAATTCGCTACAAGAGATCGAAGAGTTGGTTCAACAACAAGATTGGGGCAAGCTTCATTTTACCGTTCACACCTTAAAAGGCATTTTAGCCAGCTTTGGTGAAGAAACGGCCACAGTTGCATTGGAAAGAGTAGAACAAAACACACTCAATAAGCTTGCGCCGCAAGATGATGATCTTTCGGTTATCTACAGCGAAATGAAGATCATTAATCAGCAAATCGATGAGGTTCTTAGCACTTATTAGTCGATAGAATTAAAACGTGCGTGGCGATACTTAACAGCCGACACAGCTAAAAGAGTTGAGGTACTTGGAAACATTGAACCTCGACTCTTACCATTTTTCTCATTATTTCTCCTCTCAATTATAGTTCTAACCCACACCTATAAATTCACGTCATTTATCTAGATAAACCGATGTATAACACATGCTTTATAAACTATCCGTCTTAATGTTTTAAATGAAAAACCAACACACTTGATGAGATGCAAAATAGTTAAATATTTGTAGATCTTTTTGTGACATAAACATACGAAATTGCATTTTATTTATTGGTAAAGAAGAAACTGTTATCTACACTCTAATGAAACCAAGCGTTAATCACTTGGTAGCATAATAATAAAATAAAACGTTCAGTCGGCTAGATAAGGACAAGGAAATGAACAACGATAGTTTTGCTGCGTTTCAGGGGCTCACGGATGAAACACCCATTACCGAATCATTTTCTACCAGTGCAGACCCTTATGCTCATTATCTGAAAGATATTGTAGGCATTGATCTGCTGTCGCGTGAAGATGAAGTGTATTACGCAAAATTGAATCGCGCGGGTGATAAAAAAGCGCGTGATGTTATGATCGAATCAAACCTACGCCTTGTTGTGAAGATCGCAAAGAGTTACCTAAAACGTAAAGGCAATAATTTCACCCTGCTCGACCTGATCGAGGAAGGCAACATTGGCTTGATTAAAGCCATCGACAAATACGATCCAGAACCAGGTTATCGTTTTTCAACCTATGCTGTGTGGTGGGTCCGTGAAAACATTGAAGCCGCACTCATGAACACGGGTCGAACCGTTCGATTGCCAGCCCACGTGTGTAAAGAAATAAACAGCCTCGCCTCAAAAAAGCTCGATGTAAGCAGAAAAATGAGTAAAGAGGTTTCTATTTCTGAGTTATCAGACAGTTCAGGTGTTAAGGCCGAACGCGTCGATCAACTGGTGGCGTTAAGCGGGTTTATTGACGTGACGACAACGGTTGGAACTAGCCATGCTCCTATGGTGCTTGATCAATGCGAAAGTGAATATATCCTCGACCCTCAACAAGACTGTGAAGATAAATCCTTTACCCAAGCTCTGGAACAAATTATCAATACACTTCCTCCAAAATTACAAAAGGTGCTCATCCACCGTTTTGGTTTCTTTGATAACAACGTGAAAACGCTGTCTGAGGTCGGACAAATGTTGGATGTGAACGTTTCTAATGAACGTGTTAGACAAATGCAGAAAGAAGCGGTCGAAAGGATTCAAAAACGACTCAAATTTGATGGTTGGGTGTAAACCGCAACCCTGATTAGAAGTGGGTAAAAATAACGTTTCGCCAAAACAGCAACGTTAAGTAAAAGAATGAACCTAAAGGGTGAGCCTCAAAGCTTGCCCTTTTTGTTTGCCTGTATTGTTTACCTGATTCGCCAGAAAAACAAAAATATCGTAAGCACACGGCCCCTAATTCGCTAATGGCTAATGCCTAATACCTAATGAAAAATGCCACAGCATTAACTTACCTTAGAGAAGTGACTCGCTCACTGCGCAAAATGAGATAATTGATATAAGTGGTTTCAAGACAATCTTGTTCCCACACTGATAAAATCCGTTTGGCCGCAAAATAATAATCTTTGTTTCTCAACAACATCCCAACGGTGCGGCTAAGCTTTTCAAATCGAACGTGATCGCTCGCAGAGATGTAGTCATCTTCACTTTCAATAATGGGCGCTAAACCATCAGCAAACCAATTATTCAATATTTCTCGCATCTCTAATTCAGACTCAGGCACATCCACACTCGACAACTCTCGATGTTGAGGCGGTGGCACTATGTACTTCGACGCTTGCGGTGAACTGACATAACGATACATGTCGTCCCTCCGTCTAACTGACCCTTCTAATAATTAAGGACATATTTACCTGTTCTCAAGTTTATTTAGCGAAACAAACAAAAAAAAACAAATAAAAAAGCCATGTATCAATAACTCTACATGGCTTTAATGAGGGCAACTTTACGCTGCCCTATCTGCTTGTTGGCTTAGACTAAATGTCGGTTTAGACTAAATGTCGGTTTAGACTAAAACTAAGCTCTCTCGATTAAATCGAGCTTTGGTCGAAGTCGTTGCCTTGATCAGTTCCAGTTTGAGAATCTGAATCGAAGCTTCCAGAGTCATCCGTGAAGTCAACACCTTGATCTTGACCACCTGAACTTGTCCAGTCGCTGCCACCAGATTCCATACCCGCCATGTCCGGTTGCTGTTCTTGCGTAGAACTTTGCATGGTGTATTGATCATCGACCTCAACTTCAACAGAACCGCTAGCACCGTCTATTGAGCTACCCAATTCGTCGTAACCTTGGAATTGGATCTCGCTAGTACCTTCATAACCTTCTGGAAGTTCAACGGATACAGGCTGCTCTAGGTTGCCACTGATTGTGAAGCTACCATCACCGTTATCCAGTGCGTTGCTCACAGTAGCGCCCTCAGGTAAGCCAGACATATCAGTATAATCAACCGATTCGTTACCACTCACCTCATCTGGAATCGAGATAGAGATGGTATCGCCCGGTGCCGCGGTTACATCGGCTGTACTGTCTTCAGTTTCAGCATCTTGAGCTTGGTCATCAGCTTGTTGAGCCACTTCCACTTGTTGCTCTTCTGTTTCTTGAGCAGCTTGGACTTGTGGTTCATCACTTTGTACTGAATCATCTTCAACTTGGATGCTTAAGCTGTGACTTGATACTTCACCGCCGTCGTTAACTTCAACATTCATCGCTAAATTGCCATCGAAGTCTTCGTTCGGCCAGTAAGTCCACTCACCTTCACCAGATTGAGCAAAGAAGCCAGCATCGTTCGCGTCTGCAACATCAACAACTTGTGCAGAATCACTCACGCCTAACTCATCCACCAGCTGTGCATCCGTGATAGTTAGTGAACCATCATCAGCTAAGGCATAACCTTCGCTCGCCGCCGCTTCATCTCCGCCTTGGATATCCACATTGAAGAAGCTTTCGATGCGATTCTCGCCATCGGTCGCTATAAACCCAACTTGAACATCTCCGGTGTAGTCTTCAGCAGGAGTGAATTGATAGTTACCTTGGTTATCGCTCTCAATTACGCCCTGACCTTCCATCAAGCTTACTGACTCAATGCTCAAGCTGTCGCCTTCTGCATCGCTCAGGTTCGCTAACATGTCTTCATCAGTGAACGACAAGGTGGCATCCGCTGCGATTTCCGTCGTTGTGATGCTGTTAACTTCTGGTGCTGCATTCTCTTGCGAGTCACCTTCTTTCACGACTACGCCAGTTTGCTCATCATGAAGCACGCCATCTTTATCAACTACGTACGCAATGTCTGCTTCGCCCGTGAAGCCTGGTGCTGGTGTGAACGTCCAAGTGCCATCGCCATTATCGACAATCTCACCTTGGCTGCGGTCAGCAAGATGAACCAGTTTCACTTCATCATCGCTGTCAGCATCCACATTCTCAGCCAAACCAATTAGGTCGTCCGCCGTTAGGATGATGGAATCACCCGCCACAGTTTCGAAATCACCTGAATCGATACCATCATCAAACGCTTCCGGCTCATCTCCGTAATCAACCGTTGTTGCACTTACGGTTACGAAGAACTCACCATGGAAGTCTTCAGGCGGCGTCATTTGAATGTTTGAGATATCCCAGTCGAACAGGTCGATGTATTGACCCGGCTCGGTGATCATCACGGTATTCACACCATCTGTTACCTCGAATCCAATAGGGAAACCTGTCATCACCAAGTTACTTAGCGTTTCTGAATCATCGACTAGGCCAACGTTCAGTCCCAGGTGACCCGTTTCATCTTCGCCGAAGACTAATGGACCATCATGGTCGGTTGAAATAACCGCGCCATCTGCGACAGGACGTACGTACACAGGAACATCGAGAACCGTTTCGAACTCACCGTCACTCACGACAACTTGTAGGTCAGAAACACCCGCAAAGTCGCCTGTTGGTGTGAATGTCCAAGTACCATCACCGTTGTCTGTTACTTCTCCGCCATCTTCACCGTCTGCGGTGATAATGCGAGAAACAACAAGGTCAGCGGTATCAATGTCACCGAACAAGTTCATCAAGTCGCCAGCATCGAAGGTGAACGCGCCATCTTCGTCTGTGGTCATCATTGCGTTGCCGACATTGAATGGTGCGTCGTTAACCGGAATGACATCCACATTCAGCGACCCATCAACCACTTCTTCACCGTCAGTAGCTTGATAACCGAGTTCTACTAAGCCATTAAAGTCTTGAGTAGTCACTAAGTGATACATGCCGTCTGGTTGCTGAGTTAAGGTCGCATTCGCTGGAGCCCGAACTGTGATGCTCTCAATGCTGATCTCGTCGCCATCAAGGTCTGTCACTTGATCCGCGATGTAAGCTGGGTCAATCACCATGACCACATCTTCTTCGCCTTGCATCTCAATCATTGGCGCTTCAGGTGCATCATTCACTGGCGTAACATCGATGTTGCCGTCGACTGAAATTGTCTCTTGGCCATCGCTAACATTAAACGTCATTGGCACATCGCCATTGAAGTTTTCGTTTGGCGTAAATGACCAAGTACCATCTTCGTTGTCTAGCAACTCACCTAAGCTAGGGTCGATTTGTAGACCAGAAGCCGACAGCTCGTCTGCGGTGTTATCGATGTCGGTAGCTTGAGCTAACAACATGTCTTGTGTGATAAGAATGGTGCTGTCTTCGGCTGTGGTTAGTTTCACATCCTCAGATTCAGGTCCATCGTTGACAGCCAGAACTTCGATACCTGCCGTTGTTGTTGCCGTTGCACCGTCATCATCGGTCACGACCACATCTAGGCTGATATCACCATTAAAGTTCTCGTTTGGCGTGAAGGTCACAGACCCATTATCGTTTTGAACCAAGGTGCCGTCAGAGCCTGAGTAAGTCACGCTTTCAAGCGACACTTCACCATCAACGTCAGAGCTATTAGCAATTAACTGCTCAGGGCTGATTGTGATGGTGCCATCTTCGTTCATTTGATAAGACGTAGAACCCGCTACCGGCGCATCGTTAACATCCGTTACCGTCACACCAATATTGGCATCGACTGTCTCAGTGCCATCAGTCACTGTGAAGCCTAGGTTGACATCGCCATTGAAGTTCTCGTTCGGAGCAAAACTATAAGTGCCATCACCGTTATCCGTGAATACACCTTCTGCGCCCGTGTAAGACACATCCGTGATAGACAAGTCATCGCCGTCAATGTCTGCAGCACCTGCTAGTAGGTCTGCATCCGTGAAGATTAACGTTCCATCTTCCTCAACAGTAAAGTTTTGGTCTTCTGCTGTTGGTAGGTCATTGACTGGGTTAACCGTTAGGTCGACGCCAGCTTGAACAGTTTCGAGGCCATCTGACACGTCGAAGCTTAGGTCAATGTCACCGTTGAAATCAGCATCAGGCATGATAGTAAATGAACCATCTTCGTTTGCCGTTACGGTTGCATTGTCACCTGCAGATAGGTTGCTTGCGGTCAGTGCATCACCATCAACATCGGAAGCGTTCGCCAACAACTGTTCTTGAGACAGCGTAATTGAACCATCTTCATCAACCGAGTAAGCCACGTTTCCGGCTACTGGAGCGTCGTTGACAGCAATTACTTCAATACCAGCCGTTGTTTCAGCCGTTGCGCCATCGTCATCAATAACCGTCACATCAAGGTTGATGTCTCCGTTAAAGTTTTCGTTTGGTGCGAACGTTACCGAACCATCTTCATTTTGAACCAAGATACCGTCTGCACCTGAGTAGCTCACGCTATCAAGCGACACTTCACCGTCCACATCGGAGCTATTGGCAATCAACTGCTCAGGGCTCAATGTGATGGTGCCATCTTCGTTCATTTGGTAAGACGTTGCGCCTGCCACTGGTGCATCGTTAACGTCTGTTACCGTTACGTCGATGTTTGCATCGACTGTCTCAGTGCCGTCAGATACTGAGAAGTCTAGGCTTACTTCACCGTTGAAGTTTTCGTTTGGAGCAAAGGTGTAAGTGCCATCGCCATTGTCGGTAAACACACCCTCTGCGCCAGTGTAAGACACATCAGCAACTGACAGCTCATCACCATCAATATCAGAAGCACCCGCTAGCAGTTGCTCGTCTGTAAAGGTAAGTGAACCACCTTCTTCAATGGTGTAAGCGACATCTTCTACAACCGCGATGTCATTCACTGGATTCACAGTAAGGTCGGCCGTTGCAACAACCGTTTCAGTACCATCAGAAAGGTCGAAGCTAAGGTCAATATCACCATTAAAGTCGGCATCCGGTGTAATAGTAAATGAACCATCATCGTTTGCCGTAACGGTAGCGTTATCACCCGCGGTTAGATTAGCCGCGGTAAGATCATCGCCGTCCACATCCGATGCTTGAGCCAGCAGTTGCTCTTGGCTTAGCGTGATTGAACCATCTTCATCCACTGAGTAAGCCAAGTCACCTGACACTGGTGCATCGTTGACTGCGATAACATCTATACCCGCAGTGGTTTCAGCCGTTGCACCCTCTTCATCAGCAACGGTTACATCTAGGCTGACATTGCCGTTGAAGTTTTCATTTGGTGCGAAGCTGTAAGTACCATCACCATTGTCAGTAAAGATACCGTCTGCGCCTGAGTAGGAAACGTCGCTAACGGATACATCACCTTCAATGTCTGAGCTGTTCGCAAGAAGCTGCGCTTCAGAGATGGTAATCACGTTATCTTCGTCAACGCTGTAGGTCGTTGAACCTGCTACCGGCAAGTCATTAACAGCAATGACGTCGATACCTGCGGTTGTTTCAGCGGTTGCGCCATCTTCATCCATAACAGAGACATCAAGACTGATGTCACCGTTAAAGTTTTCGTTTGGAGCAAAGGTGTAAGTACCATCACCATTATCAGTGAATACACCATCAGTGCCGCTGTAGCTTACATCGCTGACAAACACTTCCCCTTCAACATCCGAGCTATTCGCCAGAAGTTGTGCATCGCTTAGCGTAATACTGCCGTCTTCTTCAACGCTGTAAGTTGTAGAACCTGCTACCGGTACGTCGTTGATTGGAACCACTTGAACATCAATATTCGCCGATACAACATCTGTACCATCACTCACATCGTAAGTTAGGTCGACATTACCATTGAAGTTCTCGTTTGGAGCAAAGGTATAAGTACCGTCGCCGTTATCCGTAAACACACCTTCGGTGCCTTCGTAGTTAACAGATTCAACAGAAAGGTCGTCGCCATCGATATCCGTTGCACCAGCGAGTAACTGCTCATCAGTGAAGGTCAGTGAGCCATCTTCATTGATGGTATAGTCGTGGTCATAAATAACCGAAAGGTCATTAACTGCTGTTACGGTCACGTCTAGTTCCGCTGGAGTAACCCCACCGTTGCCATCGTCTACGTTGTAGCTAATCGAGAATTCACCATTGAAGTTCTCTTCCGGTGTAATGGTGTAAGTACCATCACCATTGTCAGTGATAAGAGCGTTCTCAATGGAAACATCTCCAACACTTGGTTCGTTTCCACCCGTATCACCAGAGTCATCACCTTCATCTCCGGTTAGCAATTCAGAGATATCAATGCCGTTTTCATTCGCGAGCGCTTCTTCTGCCGTTGGCAAGTCGAATGCATTTTGAGTGCCTACGTCTTGGCTTGGAACAATAACGCCATTCACGATATCAAATACATGCCAGTGGTCACCCGATGGGTTCTCAGATAAATCAGGGCTAAAGGTTTCAACCAATGTATCGCCAACAAACACCTGAACCTGTACATCTTCAACACCATCCACATCCCAACTTCTGCTGGTGTAGTTGTGTACTGAATAGTGCATGTCAGCATCTTGATAATTTGGAATAGTGATGGTTTCAGGACCACCGCCATTCGTGTCATCCACATCTTGCTGAACGACATTACCTTCGCCCAAATCGTGGCTCATGTCGCGATAGTAAATGTGGTCTAGCTCATTGCCATTTTCTGTATCGTAGAGCCATAAATGGTTGTCCATATCACGTGGGCTTTCACCCCATGTGACCACGATACGCATATCTGTTTCTTCAAGTACTTCAGATATTGCAGTTACGCCACCGTTGGTATCTTCGCCTGCTGGAACTAGGAAGCTGCTAGTAATTGAGCCTTCTTGTTCAATCGTAACGGTACCTTGGTCAACAACAGGACCGCTCACAGAGTAGTTACCGGATTGATCGGTCTCCGCCGTGTAAGAATGACCTGCGTTGTCGGTTAGCGTAACATCCGCACCTGCGATTGGATTGCCAGTTTCAGCATCCAACACAGTACCAGTAACGGTCGTTTCATCGCCCTGCTCTCCGATAATTGCGGTCATGTCATCGTCTTCGATGTCAGTCGCGAATTGTAGGAGCTCTTCTTGAGTAATGGTGTATGAACCGTCTTCTTCAATGGTTATCGCCACATCAGCAGAAACAATTGGCGCGTCGTTAACTGGGTCAACGGTCAAGCCTAAGTTAGCGGCAATTGGTGTGTCGCCATCGCTGATGCTGTAGGCAACATCGATGTAGCCATTGAAGTTTTCGCTTGGAGTGATTGAGAACGTGCCATCGCCATTGTCGACAATCGTTGCATCGTCACCCACTAATGTTAAGTCGGAAGCGACAAGGTCGTCGCCCTCAATATCAGCGGCATTCGCAAGTAACTGCTCCTGCGTGATAGTGATGACATTATCTTCATCAACGTTCGCATAAACATCAGATGTCGTTGGCAAGTCGTTGACTGGGTTTACCGTCAGATCGGCGTTCGCCACAATCGACTCAGTGCCGTCCGAGATATCAAAGCTTAAGTCGATATCGCCATTGAAGTTCGCATCTGGCGTTACCGTAAAGGTGCCATCACCATTATCAACAACGGTTGCATTATCGCCTGCGCTTAAGTTGCTTGCGGTCAGATCATCGCCATCCACATCCGAGGCTTGAGATAGCAACTGCTCTTGAGTCAGAGTAATGGAACCATCTTCATCAATGCTGTATGCCAAATCACCCGATACTGGTGGATCGTTAATTGGAAGAACATCAATACTTGCGCTGGTGGCTACTGTCGCACCGCCTTCATCTGTCACCACTACATCAAGGCTAACATCGCCGTCGAAGTTTGCGTTCGGCGCGAAGCTAAATGTTCCATCGCCATTGTCAGTAAAGATGCCGTCAGCGCCTGTGTAGTTCACGCTATCAATCGCCACTTCACCTTCAATATCAGAAGAGTTCGCCAACAGTTGCTCTGCACTGATGGTGATAACTTCATCTTCGTTTACTGAGTAACTGGTTGAGCCTGCGATTGGCGGATCGTTCACCTCAAGTACAGTGATTCCCGCTGTGGTCGCTTCTGTTACCCCTTCTTCATCGGTAACAACAACCGCTAAGCTCACATCACCATTGAAGTTCTCGTTTGGAGAGAAGGTGTAAGTGCCGTCACCGTTGTCTTCGAACACACCGTCACTGCCAGTGTAAGTCACGCTATCAATCGCAACCTCACCTTCAACGTCTGAAGAGTTGGCTAATAGTTGTTCGTTACTGATCGTGATTGAGTTGTCTTCATGTACGGTGTAAGACGTGCTGCCCGCCACTGGTGGATCGTTCTCAGGCGTCACGCTCACATCGATGTTCGCTTGAACCGTATCCGTGCCATCTGACACATCAAAGCTGAAGTTCACATCACCATTGAAGTTCTCGTTTGGCGCAAAGCTGTAGCTTCCGTCGCCATTATCAGTAAGAACGCCATCAGCACCCGTGTATGTCACACCTTCTACCGTTAAGTCATCACCTTCAACATCCGTTGCACCCGTTAACAGGTCAGCGTCAGAGAAGTTAAGAACCCCATCTTCACCAATAGTGAATGCTTGGTCTTGTGGCTCTGGCGCGTCATTGACCGGTGTTACCGTCAAGTCTAGGCCTGCAGCGACCATGTCTTCCCCATCGGTTACATCGTAACTAAATTCGATATTACCGTTGAAGTTTTCACTCGGTGTAATGGTGAAGCTGCCATCGTCGTTCATTTGAACGGTCGCATTTTCATCATTGGTGGTTAGGTTGATTGCTGATAGGTCATCACCATCAATGTCAACAGCGTGCTCTAGCAACTGCTCTTGAGTTAGCGTGATGCTGTTGTCTTCGGCTGTCACAGCACTGATGTCACCATCAACTTCTGGAGCATCATTCGCTGGCGAGATATGAATCGTCACATCTTGGGTTGCCGTCGCGGTGGTGCCCGTATCAACATCAGTCGACGTCGCATTCACGGTTAGAACCACATCCCCATTGAAGTCACCTGAAGGGATAAACTCTAGCCCTTCTAGCTCACCAGGTTGCAATGACCAAGTGCCATCACCGTTATCAGTACCTGCAGAAAGCGAGCTGCCTTCCGGCACATCTTCAATCAAAATAGCAAGGTTTTCTGAACCATCGGTATCGGTTAGAGCGGCATCAATATCGAGTGGTACAGGTGTATCTTCGGTACCAATGATTTGGTAATCCGCGTCAGACACTGTGATTTCGATGTTGTCGATACCAAACGACTCATCACTCACACCTTGGTTCAAGGTTGAACCGAAGCCTAACTCAAGTTGGCCGTCTTCAACGGGTACCGTTAGGTTGATTTGGTGCGCTTGGTCGTTCCAACCACTGAAGCCTTCACCTTGCGACACGCCGTGAACAACTTCACCCACTTCATTGCCCGCTGAATCGTACAATGTTGTAGTGCCATCTTGAGTTTGGAACGCCGAGTTGTCTAACGAAGTTAGCTCTTCGCCGCCGACAAAGATTTGGAATGACTCACCATCCCAAGAATCAATTTCGTAGAAACTGAACGAGATATTAACTTCGCTCACATCACTTGGAATGTCGTAAGTTTTGCTGACTGCTTCATCGCCACCAGTGCCACCAATACGACCTAGCATGTCACCTGATTCGAAGCCTTGTGAGCTTTCAGTACCGGTATTCCAACCGTTTGAGCCAGACTCGAAGTTGTCTGACGCAATCACTAGGTCAGACGCAATCGACAGCTCTGGCATATCAACCACAGATTGAACATCAATTGTCGCTTCTGCTGGTACTGTCGCTGTACCGTCATTCACGTCGAACGTCACATTTACATTGCCGTCGAAGTTTTCATTCGGTGCGAATGTGTAAGTACCGTCGCCGTTATCAACCAAAGTACCGCTATCTGAAGCCACATTTTCAACCGATAGGTTATCGCCATCAATGTCGCCCGCATTTTGCAGCAGTTGCTCTTCTGTGAAGGTAAAGCTGGTGTCTTCTTGAGTCACAAATTGTGGCTCACCTACTGTTGGCAAGTCATTAACTGGGTTAACCGTTAGGTCAGCTGTTGCTTGAAGCGTCGCATCACCATCGGTAATGTCGAAGTTCAAATCAATGTCGCCATTGAAGTTAGCATCTGGCGTGATAGTGAAACTACCATCATCGTTTGCAGTAACTGTCGCATCACCACCAACGGTCAGGTTAGCCGCTGTTAAGTCATCGCCATCCACATCACTCGCTTGAGCAAGTAATTGCTCTTGGCTCAGGGTAATTGAACCATCTTCGTCCACGCTGTACGCCAAGTCGCCCGATACCGGAGCATCGTTAACAGGCAGAACATCAATGCTTGCGTTGGTCGCTACGGTTGCGCCTTCTTCATCAGTAACGACAACATCAAGGCTTACATCGCCATCGAAGTTAGCGTTTGGTGCGAAGCTGAATGTGCCATCACCATTGTCGGTAAAGATACCGTCTGAGCCTGTGTAGTTAACGCTATCAATCGCCACTTCACCTTCGATATCAGAAGCGTTCGCCAACAGTTGCTCTGAACTGATGGTGATAACTTCGTCCTCGTTGACTGAGTAGCTGGTTGAGCCTGCGATTGGTGGATCGTTCACCTCAAGTACAGTAATACCCGCGGTGGTCGATTCAGTTGCACCCTCTTCATCGGTAACGACAACATCAAGGCTAACTTCGCCGTTGAAGTTTTCGTTTGGTGAGAAGGTGTAAGTACCGTCACCGTTGTCTTCAAAGACACCATCAGCGCCAGTGTAAGTCACGCTATCGACTGCCACATCACCTTCAATGTCCGAAGTGTTAGCAAGTAACTGTTCGTCGCTGATGGTAATTGAGTTGTCTTCATGAACGGTGTAAGACGTGCTACCTGCAACCGGTGGATCGTTCTCTGGTGTCACGCTGACATCAATGTTGGCTTGAACCGTATCCGTGCCATCTGACACATCAAAACTGAAGTTCACATCACCATTGAAGTTCTCGTTTGGCGCAAAGCTGTAGCTTCCATCGCCATTATCAGTAAGAACACCATCAGCGCCCGTGTAGAGCACGTTTTCAATCGACAGTTCATCACCATCAATATCTGACGCGCCTGCAAGTAGGTCAGCATCGGTGAAGAGTAACGTACCGTCTTCTTCAATCGTGAACTGTTGATCTTGCGCTTGTGGCAAGTCATTCAACGGGTTCACTGTGATATCAAGACCGACTTGAACCTCACCACCATCGTTATCGATGATATCGAAACTCAGGTCTAGGTCGCCGTTGTAATCAGCGTCTGGTGTAATGGTGTAGCTACCATCGTCGTTTTGTTGGATGGTTGCATTTTCATCGGTCGAAAGGTTAATAGCTTCTAGGTTTTCGCTATCAATATCACCAGCTCGCGCCAGTAACTGCTCTTGGCTTAGTGTGATTAAGCTGTCTTCGTTGATGGTGTAAGCCAAATCGCCCGATACTGGTGGATCGTTAATTGGCAGTACATCAACATTAATCTGTGTCTCTACCGTCGCACCATCTTCATCTTGAATGGTCACACCCAATTGAACCTGACCATTAAAGTTTTCATTGGGTGCAAAGCTGCATGTACCATCACCATTTACAGTGAAGATACCGTCAGAGCCATCGTAGTTAATGCCAACAAGTTCTACATCGCCTTCGATATCCGAAGCATTCACAAGAATCTGAGATTCACTGAACGTCAGAACCGAATCTTCATCAATGGTGTATGACGTTGGACCTGCGACCGGTGGATCATTCACTTCTAGAACGGTAATGCCCGCGGTGGTCTCATCAATCGAACCGTCTTCATCAGCAACAATAACGTCAAGGCTGATATCGCCACTGAAGTTTTCATTAGGAAGGAAGGTATAACTGCCGTCACCATTGTCTTGGAACACACCATCCGTACCACTGTAGGTCACGCTATCAACCGATACCGCACCTTCAACGTCAGAAGAGTTTGCTAACAATTGCTCATCAGAAATTGTGATAGCGTTGTCTTCATTGACCATGTACGAGGTAGAGCCAGCAACTGGCGGATCGTTCTCAGGTGTCACGCTCACATCAATATTTGCACTAACCGTTTCTGTGCCATCAGACACATCGAAGCCGAAGTTTACATCGCCATTGAAGTTTTCGTTTGGTGCAAAGGTATAAGTACCATCACCATGGTCCGTTAATACACCGTCACCGCCTGTGTAGCTGATGCCTTCTACGGTGAGGTCATCGCCATCGATATCGGTGGCATCAGTAAGCAGGTCAGCGTCAGTGAATTGGAGCGTACCGTCTTCTTCTACACTGAACTGTTGATCTTGAGGAACTGGCAGATCATTGATTGGATTAACAGTAAGATCGGCGGTTGCTTGAACCGTGTCAGTACCATCCGTGATGTTGAATTGGATATCAACGTCACCATTGAAGTTCGCATCAGGAACAATGGTGAAGCTACCATCATCATTAGCGGTTACCGTTGCGTTTCCATCAACCGTTAGGTCGCTCGCGGTTAGGTCTTCACCTTCAACATCGGACGCTTGAGACAACAACTGATCTTGGCTCAATGTGATTGAACCGTCTTCGTTAACGTTGTAAGCCAAATCACCCGAGACTGGTGCATCATTAATTGGCAGAACATCCACGTTGATGACCGTATCAACTTCTGCGCCGTCTTCATCACGAATAGTCACGTCAAGTTGAACTTGGCCATTAAAGTTCTCATTCGGTGCAAAGCTACAAGTCCCATCTCCATTGACTGAGAAGATGCCATCAGGGCCGTCGTAGCTAATGCCGACAAGCTCAACATCCCCTTCTAAATCAGAAGCATTCAGTAGCATTTGTGACTCACTGAAGGTCAGTACTGAGTCTTCATCAATGGTGTAAGACGTTGGGCCTGCGACTGGCGGATCATTCACTTCAAGTACGGTGATACCCGCAGTTGTCGCATCGGTTGCACCTTCTTCATCGGCAACCACTACATCTAGGGCAATTTCACCGCTGAAGTTCTCATTTGGCGAGAAGGTGTAAGTGCCATTACCGTTGATTTCAAGGACACCATCACTACCCGAGTAAGTCACGCTGTCTATCGATACATCACCTTCGATGTCTGAAGATGTTGCCAATAGTTGTGCATCAGAAATGGTAATCGAATTGTCTTCATTAACTGTGTAAGACGTAGAGCCAGCAACTGGCGGATCGTTCTCTGGAGTCACGCTAATATCAATGTTTGCAGACACCGTATCGGTGCCGTCTGAAACATCGAAACTAAAGTTTACGTCGCCATTGAAGTTTTCATTTGGCGCAAAGCTGTATGAGCCCCCACCCAGGTCAGTCAGTACGCCATCAGTACCTTCATAACTGATACCTTCAACCGTCAGGTTATCACCTTCAACGTCTGTCGCACCTGTAAGCAGATCCGCGTCTGTGAACAGTAAAGTACCGTCTTCTGCAATACTGAACTGTTGATCTTGAGGCACTGGCAGATCATTAACTGGGTTAACAGTTAGGTCTGCGGAAGCTTGAACGGTATTGGTGCCATCAGAGATATCAAAACTGATATCAATGTCGCCATTGAAGTTCTCATCTGGCGTGATAGTGAAACTGCCATCATCGTTTTGAGTAACGGTTGCATCACCGCCAACTGTTAGGCTGCTGGCTGTCAGGTCATCGCCTTCAACGTCAGACGCTTGCGATAGAAGCTGCTCTTGGCTTAAACGGATAGAACCGTCTTCATCGATTGAGTATGCTAGGTCACCTGACACAGGCGCATCATCAACCGCTGTTACGCTCACATCGATGTTGGTAGAGACTGTATCGGTACCATCTGATACATCGAAACCGAAGTTTACGTCGCCATTAAAGTTTTCATTCGGTGCGAAGGTGTATGTGCCATTACCGTTGTCGGTAAGAATACCGTCGCCACCGTCGTAGGTCACACTTTCAATAGTAAGGTTGTCACCTTCAATGTCCGTCGCACCAGAAAGAAGATCAGCGTCGGTGAAGACAAGAGTTCCGTCTTCCTCTATTTCAAACGTTTTATCTTCTGGTACAGGTGCGTCATTAATAGGACGAACCGTTAAATCAATTGCACTACTTATGGTTTCTTGGCCGTCACTGATATCAAAAGTAAGGTCTAGCTCGCCATTAAAGTCAGCGGAAGGTACAACTGTGAATGTACCGTCACCATTATCTTGAACCGTTGCATCTGCGCCGACTTGAACATTTGAAGCAACAAGCTCATCACCATCAACATCACTTGCGTATTCGAGTAATTGTTCTTGAGTAAATGTTATGGAGCCATCTTCATCCATGATGTAAGCCAGATCTTGTTCAGCCTCTGGAGCATCATTTTCACTTTCCACTTTGATTTTGAACGTTTCACTTGTTGTCTCAGAATCAAAGTCATCTTCTACTTCACTGATGGTCTCTTCATCTGAAGCTTGAACATCAACGGCAAATGTCTCTTCGACTGTCTGTGAATCGAGGTCATCATCGACTTGTTGGCCATCAGATTCAGAAGATGTAGCACTCGGCGCTGCAGATGTACGTGCTGCTTGGCCTTGTTCTTCATTACCCTCAGCGTCGGCTCCACCTGTCGCAGCCTCTGCGTTATCGCCACCTACGGCTTGAGCGCCAGCACCTGCTCCGCCACCACTGCCAGCAGCATTATCCGAGCCAGCTTCCGAAGCCGCACCACCGACTACATTAGATTGAGCTGCATCTGAATCTCCATCGCTTTCTGGCGTCTCTTCTTGAACAGCCGCACCAGAAGCTGCTGCTTCTTCTGAATTACCAGCACCACTTGGATTGTCTTCCAACGCTTGGTTCACTTCGTCTGCCGCGTCGGTATTTTCAGCACCCGTCGCTACCGTCGACGCAATCGTGTTCTGTTGATTCTGCTGTTGGGAGGGCGTACCCGCGTCGTTCGTGTCCGTCTGTTCTACCGCGTCATTGAGATCTTCATTTTGGTTGTTTTGGTTATTTTCGCCTGCCATTACAGCCTCCGTTGCTACTAGCTAACTGATCGTATTTAGAGGCATTAAAGGACACCATTTTGAAAAACCAAGTTTTTATACAACTTTTTTCATATTTTTCTTTTTATGCATAAAGAAGTAAAAAAAATTTGAAAACTGCCTTTAAAGATCCTTAGTTATTGTGATTAAAGCAATTAAGGCAGTGGAATGATGATAGACATGACGAATTTATTGCGTTCAATCGACAACAACCACAAAGGGCTGCAATTGCTGCTAGGCGACTTTTATAAGGACTTTTCGGACGCACCGATGAACATAGAGATGCTTCATAAAGGTAATCGTTTTGATGAACTCAACAACTACTCTAAAAAATTGAAAACCATCTTAACTTTGTTATGCGACCAAGACCTGCCGCCCAAAATGGCCAAGTTGGAACATTTGAGTAAACACGAATTCCCTGCGCCGGAAGCGCTTTTAGAGGATGTAAAAACTGAACTACAAAACGTCAATAGACAAATCCATCACTTGTTGGATATTAAGGAAGTTGTAGATGACGAGTCATCGAGGTAGGTCATGAGCAATAACCAAATAGAGCATCACCTAAGAAAAGCGCTTGTTTCTAACAACGAGGCTTCCAAGGTCACAGCAGATGACACCATCGTGCTTGCAAGTGCGATGACTAGCGTTCACAAGACGTTACTCATCATTTTTCTACTTGCTTTGGTGGCTATCGCCGTAGCGTCACAAGCACGCATCGACATTGTCGTTTCTGTGCGTGGCGAGCTGTTACTAGAGTCTGATGTTGAGAAAGTTCAACATCTAGAAGGCGGTATTTTAGAAGAGCTGTTAGTGAGAAAAGGGGAAGTTGTGTATGAAGGCCAACCTATTGCTCGAATCCGCTCACTCGACCGTAACACCCAACTCGATACAGTGAACACCGAAATCATTCAGCTGGAACTCGATAAAATCCGTTATGAAAGCTTGCGTGACATGGTCGAACCAAACTTTGCTTCTTACATCGAAAAGTACCCAGAACAAGTTCAAGTCAACATGAATACGTGGCAGCAAGAGTTCTCGAAGAACCGCTCTAACGAAGAGCTGATCACTCACGATATTAAACACAAAAACTCTCTAATTGGATCAATGCTAAAGCGTCGCAAAAGCTCAGAGAACCAACTCTCACTCATTCGCAAACAACTCAACATCAAAAACACGCTTTATAAAGAAGAGATGGCGTCATATGTCGACGTTCTAAATATGAAAGTACAAGAATCCAATATGGTTCGTGAGATTGAAAACCTTGATGAGTCCGTCATGAATGAACGTTTCCAGCTCGACAAACTCGAGAAACAACATCGAGACTTGGTTGAGAACCGAAACTCTGAGTACCAAGCACAAATCATCCAGGCCAATAAAGACCTCAAACTAAAACGGATCTTACAACCACAGCACTCCGATAAGGTAGACCGACTCATAGTCTACTCACCAGTGGATGGTGTGGTCGACAAATTACACTTCAACTTCCGTTCTGCGGTAATACCACCCGGCGAGAGTATCGCTGATATTGCTCCAATCAATAACTCCCTACACGGTGAAGCGAAAATTCCGCGTAAAGACATGGGGTTTGTTGAAATTGGCCAGGCGGTAAAAGTAAAAATGGATACTTATAACTTCGCAAAATATGGATTTGTTGAGGGAACCATCGCTTCAATTAGCCGTTCATCATACGAAGAAGAAGATGCCGAATTCTATTTGGCAGAGATTGAGATTGATCGAAACTTTCTTGAACGAGGAGGCACTCAATACAAATTATCACCTTATATGGAATTTACCGCCGACGTAAAAACAGGCTCGCGTCGCGTGATCGAATACGCTGCAAAACCTGTGATGTCAGCCATCGAAGATGCATTCGATGAGAGGTAATCAATGAGCGGAAAACCTTCTTATAACATTTCCGTACCAGCTCTACGTCTGAGCATATTGTTCAGCGTAGTACTAGCGGCGCTCGCTTTCTATTTATACTTTTCTTGGTCAAAAGTAGATTCGGTTGCTCAAGTGCAAAGTGCCCCACTGCTCATACAAGCTCAGAAGCTTAATCAGACCATCGAACAAGATATTCAAACTCTACAGCAGTGCTTAAGTACCGACACTTGTGGTACTAACGAATTCAATCTAGTTAACTTGAAGCGTGAAATAGATGAATTTAGATCGCTAGCCTCTTTGAACAAAACTGAGTTCAGCTTGGTTGGCGCGACTGAATACACCCAACTTGAATTAGCTATCAATCGCTTTTCCGACAGCACTAAAACACGCAACGACGTACTCGACTTATACCTGTCACTGACCAACAACTACCTACAGATGGACGACAACTACCGCACCATGTTCAACAACCATGCGAGCGACTTGATGTCAGAGAAAAATGAGTTCTTTATCTGGTTGTTTATGGTGGTCGTGATACTGGCAGTAATCACGGTCCTATCGAACTCAGTTGCTATGTTGAAGCTGAAGAAATCCAGCTCTAATGAACGAGAAATCGACTATGAGTTCGATGCTCTCTATCAAGAGCTGAAACAACTCGACTTACAAAGACTCGAAGAGCTTCTGAATGAAGTGAGCATCAATCCGAAACAACGCCAGATCTACTCTCACCTCAAACTGATTTTCAGTAAATTGGAAGACCAAAAGCGCAATAACGATCTCTACAAACAGCTGTATGCGCTAATCGGCTATGAGATTCGCGGAATCACCAACACCATCAACGGTGGTGTCCAATATCTGGTTCAAGAAACCGATGAAAACGGCGTATTGATGGCGAAGGATATTACCTCAGCATGTAGTACGTTATCTGAGTTAGCAGAAAACTATAACCGTTTGATTTCACAGGGTACGGAAAGTAAGTCGAAGGAATTCTCTTTACTGAGCGTGTTGTCTGAATTGATGATTCATATCAGCGCCAAAGTTCAGAGGAACGAAGGTCAACTCGACTGCTTTATCTCTGATAATTTGCCGAACCGTGTGGAAGGCCAATCCACCAGCTTGTTCTGGATCTTGTTCCTGCAGCTTTCTAACGCCATCCAACTTAAATCAAACAAGAAGTTGTTCGTGACAATAGAGTCTGGCGCAGCTTCGGATATGGAAAATACACGTGTCACCATCAATCTGAATTTCCTTTCAACACTGGATGTCTCTGTCGCCAAGCTCAATAAGCTCCATTGGAGCGATCATAAACACCATACTGCTAACACAGACGACTTAGCGAAAAGCGTATTAAAAGATTACGGGTATTACGAAAGTCACTGGTTCCAATCGGGTACACAGGAACGTTTTCAGATCGAGCTTGATCTCAAGGCGAAGAATTTCCATACAGAGAAAACTCGCTTCGACGGCAAGCGTTTACTGCTTTGCGCCAATACACAAGTTCGTATAGATGTAATGAAGAAAATGCTCAGTAACTTGGGGCTTGATATCACTGAAATCCGCACTGCAAATGAGTTGTTTTCAGCGGCGAAGACCTTTGGTGAGTACGATGCCATCATGCTGACCGATACCTTTGAACCTAACAAGCTGCCATCACTGAGCAAAACGGTGAAATCTCAACTTAAGAATCATCCAAATACCAAGCTGTTGCTGTCAGTAACCAATACTCAGCATGCACAAGAGTGTCACAGCTTCGTCGATAAGATCATCAACTCCCCTGCGATTCCTTATGAGTTTATTCCGAACTTACTCACCATTATGGAAGCAGAAGCATCAGAAGAGCAGATGGAAAACAGTTCATTCCTTATCGTAGAGGATGACCGAGTTCAACAGATCTTACTTAAACGAATTTTAACCAAACAAGAGTATGAACCAGACACGGTTGGCGATGGTGCCGACGCAGTAGAGCACTTCATGAATAAACGTTCTGACATCATTTTCATGGACTGCATCATGCCAGGTATGGGCGGCATTGAAGCGACCAAACGCATTCGCCAGTTTGAACAAGAGAACGAGAAAAACCCTTGTACCATCATAGGGGCAACCGCATTGACCAGCAGTAACGAACACCAGGCTTGTATTGAAGCCGGAATGGATTACGTGATCAGCAAACCTTACAAAAGCGACCAAATCATCAAGGTGATCAACAAGTATGTGGCGGTACAGAAACTTAACTAGCAGCATTATGGCTGCGCTTGCATTCAGCACAACACCTTCAGTATCGGCGACGACCCTGCTTGAGGCGGTAGAACTCGGCCTGCAAAACAGCCTATCCCTTCGCGCCAGTGATAAAGGTGTGGAAGAGAACGAATACAACATTGGGATCAGCCGCTCTAAGTTTCTTCCTTCACTCAATGGTGCAGCTGATACTACATGGAATGAGAATGAAACCTTGTTATCGAGCGTGCCCGATGAAACCTCCAGCTATAACTCAAACAGCTACAGCCTTTCCCTTACCCAATCGATATTCAATCTTGGTGATATTTTTAAATATGGAACGGCAAAACTCGACTTCAATATTGAAGAAATTAAACACGAGAACAAAATCCAGAGCACTATCTCTGAAATCGGCTCTCAATACTTCGAGTATTTGAAAAACAATGCGCAAATAAAAGCGACCAAGGTAGAGCTTAAGTCGTCTGAGACTCGTGAACATCAGATGCGACGCAACGTAGAGTTGGGGAACACAGCCGCCAGCGAGCTGTACGAAGTTATCGCTCAGAAAGAAGGTGTGTCGAATCGATTAAGAACCTTGCAGAAAGATCGCCGTGTCATTCTCAACGGGCTATCCATTCAGATTCAGTACCCTATCACTCCATCACAGGATATATACGAAAGTGTGCCATTAAAAGAGATAAACGAAAGCGAACAACACTCAATCATGGATCAAGCGTTAAAGCTCAACAACGACTTACTAGTAGCCAAGAAAAACGTCGAGAGAAGCCGTAGAAGCTTAAAAGAGAGCGGTACAAACTTCTTACCTACCGTGTCACTCTCAGCCAGCTATCGTCACGATGACGCCAATAACTACGATAAAACCGACATCACAGCGACAGGCGAAAGCAACTCAACTAGCGTTGGCTTGAACCTAGCCTTGCCTATTTTGTCTGGTGGTTCTGATTACTATGGATATCAAAAATCATCGACGGCAATTGAACGTACTGAACTGCTTTATCAAGACTCGCTTTACACCACGCGCAACAGCGTGAACACCTCTGTACTCAACATCAACGATTTTTCGCAATCTATAAGCAGTTACGAGAACATCATTCGCGCCAACTATGCCTCTTATAAAGGGATCCAAAGAGCCTACCAATTAGGCACGCGTACCATCACCGACTTGCTGGCGGCGGAAAGTAAACTGTTCAGCGCTTTGAGAGACTATGAAAGCGCACGATACGACTACATCATCGAGACCATCAAGCTTGAGCAAATTAAAGGCATACTCTCAATTCAATCGATAGAGAGCATCATGCAATTGATGAGCGATATTGAGGGACGAGACAATCAAGATTTGGTGCCGAAACACCTTCTCTCAACGGAGTCATTGAGAAAAGGAGGTCGTAATGCAAACTGAGCAATTTTCGCAAAAGATCAATATGGCAGATAAGTGTTATCTGACTTTCTCAACGATAATATCGACCCTGTTTGGCTTGGTACTGCCCTTCTCTATTCTGATCATTTTTGACCGAGTGTTACCCAACCAAGCACAAGATACTCTGTTCTTACTGTTTACGATTATCTTGATTTCCATCTTCCTTGACTACCACCTGAAAAATCAGGAAGAGAAGATTTCCTCTGTCATCATGAGGCAGTTTGAGACCAACTTAACCAATAAGGTATTTCAATCCATCTGTTTGGCTGAGATCTCTAAATTCCGCCGTTTAGAGCCCGGTGAATATTTGGAGCGTATTTCGACCATTCCAGAACTGAAAACCTTTTTTGGTGGAGAATCGGTTCGAGCACTGATCAACCTTGCTGTCAGTTTGATTACCATCCTTATCATAGGACTCATCAACATATGGGCTGGTATTACACTTCTGATTGCCTCTGTCATCTTGGCTATTTTCGCGTGGAGCCTTTCCAAACAAAAGATTGGTAGTTTGCAGAATAAGTCAGACATCGAAGGGTTAACCACCTCCAAAATCATCGAGATCATCTCTAGCCCGCTTGATATCAAAGCTCGAAATATGGAATACCGCGTTGAAAGCCTGATGACACAAATGGTCGAGGAACGTGAAGTTGAAAACATCAAATACGAACAGATTGAATCGAATTTTGGCTTAATCTTAGCGCTCATCCAACAACTCTCGATTGCTTGTGTTGTTGTGGTATTGGCAACAGCCGTGATCAATATGGAGTCAAGCCAAGGCATTATGGCCGCGATAATCATGCTTACCAATCGTTACTTCGCGCCCTACCAACAAGTGATGCGTACCGCGAGCCGCTGGGAACTAAACAAGCTCCATATACAACGTATCGCCGAACTTCTTGAACTGGCCGCGTCGGTTGAACATCAACATGAGACGACCGAAGTAGAACGTATTTCTGTTAAATATTCTGAAAAGCAGCGTATCGAATTCGAACTCGGACAAACTTATTTGCTTACCGGGAAAAGTGGCTCCGGCAAGACCCACCTTGCTAACTGTATTACACGTCAGAACAATGATAACAAACTGGACATCATGATTAATGACACGCCTCTGAGTGACGTAAACTACAACGTTTGGCGTAACAGCGTGCTGATGGTCGATAAAACAAGTTCATTCGTGGAAGGGACCATTATTGATAACCTAACCTGTTTCCGTCCAAGCCTGAACAATACGGCTTTCGCCTTATGTGAAACCATGAACATCAAGGCTCAAATTGATGGGCTGCCTGCAGGTTTCTATACCGAGCTCAAAGGTCACATGCGTAACCCATTCTCACGCCAAGTTGGCTATGCTCTGTTATTAGTCCGTGCCCTGCTCGCCAGTAAGCGTGTGTTGATATTCGACGATATAGACTGCGTCTTTGATGAAGAATTTGCGCGCGTCGTGCTGACCAGTACCGCCTATCGTGCCAATGACAAAATCTTAATCATCGCCAGCAATAAGATGGATAAACTTAACCACCGCCTCAAACGCGTAAAACTTATCGGAGGTGACCAATGAGTATCCTAGTAGACTTCAATAATGTGCCGCAACGTGTTTTGGATTTTGAATCTAGTGGATACGACGAACGTTACAGTCAATCGCCACTTATTCGTGGTTTGGCCTACACCTTGATAGCGCTCGAATGGGAAGGCACGCCCGCTATACTCAGCGATGCTTTTATTCCAAAACCCAAAGACGGCGATAGCTTTACAGCAACCATAGAGCGCCTTGGATACCGCTGTGATGTGACCAAACTAAAGACACTCGAGAATATCGATAAATATCCTCACCCGTGCTTTATTGAGATAGAAAACCTCAGTGCCATCTTCTTAGGGACAAAAGATGGGAAGTTGCTGCTGTTTGATTACACGAACAACAACACCATTGAATACCCAATGTGTAAAAAGCCCTGCTTGCTGATTTCTATTAGCGAGTACTCTCGTCTGTTCCGCGAACCACCTCCGGAATCGCAAGACAGAAGCAATTGGATAAAATACGCTTTCTATCGTTACAACAATGAACTTAAAAGCCTGATCATTCTGAGCTTCGTCATCAGTATTCTCGGTGCGTTACAGCCATTCTTCATCATGAGTGTCTATAACTTCGCACTGACTTCGAGTTCTCAAGCCACGCTCTATTGGTTGACCCTATTTGCCGTGATCGTCGGCTTCTCGGAATACTTCTTCAAAAAGATGCGAGTCAACATCATTGCGACCTCCGGTAAAGATCTCGCGGTTCACATATCCCAAGCCGTAATATCGAAACTGCTTTGGCTGCCCTACGCAATGACTTCAACCGCAGGGGTTTCGTCTCAGTTGGCTCGTTTGAAAGATATCGATACCTTCCGCCGCTTAGTGACCGCAGAATCGACCCTTAGTTACTTTGATATGCCGTTTGTGATTGTATTCATCATTGCGATTGCTCTGATGTCTGGCACCGCTGCACTTGTGGTGATGGGCGGCTTAATATTGATGTTGGTGTTCTGTGTTTACTCTCGTTACATCTACTCACAAGCCACATCTAAAAGCTCTCGCGCCAATGCGATGATCTCTTATCAATGGAATGAAATCCTTCGTGGTATCAAGACCATTCAGGGTTTGCCTTTGTTGCGCGTGGTTCAATCTCGTTTTAGTGCCTCCCATATGCAAAGCACCAATGATGCGGAGAATGTCGCTGTAACCAACAGTAAAATTCAGGCTGCAGGTGGTAGTTTGATTCAGGTGATTGGTACTGCAAGTATCGTGACCGCAGTAATCGGAGTCATGGAAGGCACTTCTGATGCGGGCGCGATGCTCGCAACCGTTATTCTCGTTTGGAAAGCACTAGGCCCGATAATGGGCATCTATAACTCAATTTCTAAGTTTCAATCCATCAAGGCTTCGTCGGCACAGATCAACAACTTGATGTCGATGAATGACGACAAGTTAACGCTAGAAAAAAGCCCGCCTATTCGGCTGTTCCAAGGAAATATTGTGGGCAGTGGTGTCAGCCACCGTTACACAGGGGCAGCAACAGGGTTAACCAACTTGGGGTTCAAAATACCACCCAGTGCAAAAGTGGTCATTTGTGGCCCTACGGGCTGCGGAAAAACCACCTTAATTTCAATCATTGCTGGGCTAGAAGACCGCTATCAAGGCGCAGTTTCTGTCGATGGTTACAACATTAAACAGTTCAATAGCTACCGTTATCGCACCTCAATTAACTACATCCCTTTTAACCTGCATATTTTTGAAGGCTCACTAGAAACCAACTTCATTCTGCATAACGGACTCATTCCGACAGAGAAAATGCAGGAGATGGTGAGCTTCTTCGAGCTAGACGAATGGCTGCCAGAAGGCTTAGCGACTCAATTGAGTGTCGATAAGTGCAAAGGTCTTCCCAATGGCATTCAACAAAAGCTGCGTTTGGCACTTGGTTTAGGTAACTGTGAGCAATCTCTGATAATCATTGATGAACCGTTCAACGGGGCTGAAAATGAAAACGCCCAGTATTTTAACCGCCTGTTCAGCGATAAGTTGCTGAATAAAACCGTCATTTTTTCGACCAATGATCCCGGTTTGATCGCTACTTCCAATATGAGTTTGGTTCTAGAACCTGATGGCAACTTGAAATATTTTGGCTTAACAGACAAATACTTAAACAGCTTGAGTTAAACACGACGATGCTTATTCACAAATTACTCGTTAGATAAATAGATGTAATTGACAAAAACATAAGTGAGAGAGATGATTCGCTCTAAAATCACCGATACAAAGGAAGCAAATGTACACATTCGTTGCAGACAAGCTTGATGTAGCTTACTTATCCGCAATTCCTGAAAACCATCAACTTCAGGGCTGCGATGTGCCTGAAGAGGAAATCGAACTTCGAGAGATCATAGAAGTTTGGTATGAGTGTGCCTTTCTACCCGCTTTCAATCTTCAGAAAATCGATATCGAGAACAAAGCTGAGTTAACCGTCGTACAATCAAATGTTCTGAGCAACGATACGCGTACGCTCGCTTTCCTACTCAAAAACAGAGTGTACCGCGCTGCACTGAACAGAGTGCTCGGTGTTTGGGCGCTAGAACCTTCTGCAAAAACGGTGTTATAGCAACTTCTATTTGAACTAAGTCTCGATAAAAATCACCCTAATTAACTCGCTTTTTAAGATACTCATCAATAAGCATCAAAATCAAACCGACCGCCAAACGCTATAAATTGCTAGCAAGAAAAGCTATTTCAAAATAAGCTGTGGAATCACAAGAACTTATACCCCTCCCACACTTCCATTAAATTTACAGTTTCAAAGTTTCCATATCGGCATTTTTACTCTACTGTTTTTATATAAAACCAGTTGGATGGATCCTTAATATGTCGACACTTACGGTCTGGAATAACCTTTCAGTTAAACATAAACTCTTTGGCTTAGTTCTACTACCGATCTCATTGCTCCTTTTCTTAGCCGGTAGACAAGCTTACTTTCTGACGACGCAGTTAAACGATTTTGAGCGAACCAATCAGTTAGCAATTTACCTTGAAGATATCTCTGTCTTGTATCGAAGTACTTTGGCCCCAAACACTGAAGAGTTCGTTAATCGAAGTGCTAAGGTAAATGCCGAGCTCAAAGCACTTTCACCCAGCATATTTCTAAACAGCTCCGAAGAAGTGAACCAACTGCTGGCCGACTTCAGTGAGGCAACCTTGTCGACTATGAAAACGACCGACAGTTTCGATAAGCTGGATGCGATTGAATGGCAAAGTGACTTGTACCAACAATTGTTGCTAGCCATTGAGAAAGTCCCTTTTGATATCACCAAGCGTGAGATTCAACAGCACCTCACCGCCTTGCATCAACTAGAGTGGTTGATGTTTTGGTCAAATGAAGAATTTAAGCTCAGCGCTTCACTCTTCGATATTTACCAAAATCATCAAGAGTATGATTCTGAACTAGCCGAGTTGGTTGAAAGCCTCAATGCTAGGCAAGTTTTGTTCTTAGAAAGATTTGTGTCCTTGAATGCCAATACACATCAAGTTTCACTCATGATTGAAGTGTTTAAAGATGAGGCTTTTATGAAAAGCCAAGAGATACGTCACGCACTTCATAGTTCATCCACAATAAGCGCATTGACTCCACAAGAGATCACTACCGGACTCAATGCGATGAGTGCTCGCCTAAGCCTGTTGCAGAATTTAGGTGACGTGATCAAACAAGAGTTCCAAGCCGAAGTAGCTCAAGCGATCTCAGATGCTAAAACAGAAAGAACGCTATTTATTTCCATCGTCACGTTGCTTGCAGCAACTGTTATGGGATTAACCCTCAGTTTAGCGAAACAAGTCACCAACAATCTTGGGCTAGTTCTTAGGTTCTTAAAAAGTGAAAATGATGATACCCGCCCTTCTTTGGACAAACTGATTCAAGGCAAAGACGAACTCAGCCTATTTGCTCAGCAAGTAGAGCGACTGACCATCGAACGAGAACATGCAAAAGAGAAGTTAACGATAGCGAAAGAAGACGCAGAGCGAGCTAAAGAAGACGCCGAAGAAGCCAAAGACCACGCGATACAAGCTAGCAAAGCGAAAAGTAGCTTCTTGGCCAATATGTCTCATGAAATTCGAACCCCACTGAATGGCGTTATCGGTATTTCGGAGATTCTGTCAGACACACCACTTACACCAACACAACGTGATTATGTAGATACGATCGAGACCTCATCTCAACTACTGCTAAGCCTGATCAACGACATCTTAGACTTCTCTAAGATTGAATCTGGCATGCTATTAATCAGCCCGCATTCGGCATCGATTAGAGAATCCATTTACGACATCGCATCTATTGTCGCGCCAAAAGCTAAAGAGCAAAAAATATCAGTGAACGTTGATATCAGCCCAGACACACCTGCACGCGTGATGATCGATGATCACCGATTAAGACAGATCTTGATGAACTTTATGTCGAACGCGGTGAAGTTCACAGCAGAAGGTGGCGTTACCCTGTCAATCCAAACGCTAAACAAAGCAGAAAACAATGTCACCCTAAGGTTTTCTGTGCGAGACACGGGGATAGGTATCGATAAACAGCAACAGAAACAGATATTCGAACCGTTCGCTCAAGAAGATGATTCAACGACCAGACAATTCGGTGGTACTGGTCTTGGCCTTGCGATCAGTACTCAGCTTGTTGAACTTATGGGTGGTCAGATCCAACTCGACTCCGTCAAAGGTAAAGGCAGTTGTTTCTACTTCGATCTAGAATTACCCATTGATTTAATGTTGCCAAAACCAAGCACAGCAACCGCCGACATTTATGTTCTAGGTAACGCGAACATGCTCTCTAAACGAATAGAATGGGACCTTAACCTCTATGGTTTAGAAATAACCCAACAAACGAGAGATACAGCTGAGCTTACACAACAACTCACGATTCAAAAGCACGCTAACCCAATCACAGTTGTCTTTGCTGAAGATGACACATTCCAAGCCAGTGACTATACCAGTGACTTAGATAAGCTCCACCAAAACGGCATCACTATCTGCTTGATTCGATCATTTTTGAGCGAGCCGGCTGACATCGGCAATTGTGTTACGGCTCAAGTATCACAGCCCCTACTCGGTTTACGTTTGATTAAAGCGGTTGAGCTCTGTGATACACAGGGTCGGGTTGAGCTTTCAGAGGCGAGCCAACCTTCTCTAGAGATACAACACAAAATTCTGATCGTCGAAGACAACAAGGTCAACCAAAAAATTGCCGGGCTTCATGTTGGTAAAAGTGGTTTTGAATTCGAGTTTGCGAATAATGGCCAGGAAGCCGTGGACATGTTCAGATCGAACCCTCACTACGCAGCAATACTCATGGACTGCATGATGCCGGTTATGGATGGCTTTGAAGCGACAAGTAATATTCGCCGCGTTGAAAAAGAGACCAATGCCACGCGTCGTATCCCTATCATTGCCCTGACCGCCAGTGTTATTGATGACGATATTCAAAGGTGTTTCGACGTGGGCATGGATGACTATGTGCCAAAGCCATTCAAATTTGAAATGTTAAAAGAAAAAGTACTTGCCGCCGTTGAAGCAATGCCACTTCCTGTTGCCTACAAAACTAAATCTACGAAAAAACCCGCGACCGTAACGCCGATTCTTAATGCAGCAGCTAAACGGACTGTGCCAGAGGAAAGAGAACAAAACCCGGTTCCGAGCAAATCTGAAAGAATACTGCTCGTCGAAGACAATCGAGTTAACCAAAAAGTCGCTTCGGTCATGCTAACAAGGGCTGGTTACGCTTTTGAAATTGCAGAGAATGGTCAAATTGCCGTTGATATGTACCAAAACGACAGTAGTTTCGACATTATACTAATGGATTGCATGATGCCCGTTATGGACGGTTTCACAGCAACTAAGGAGATTAGGGAGCATGAGAAAAACCTAGGCTTAAGCAAAACTCCTATCATCGCGCTAACCGCCAGTGTTATCGATGATGACATTCAAAAGTGCTTTGATTCAGGCATGGATGGATACGTAGCGAAGCCCGTAAGAAAAGAAAAGCTATTCCATCAAATAGAAAGTGCGACTTGTTAGGAGAAACCCATGGATTGGATTAAAACAATAAAAACACTTCCACGCAGAGTCATATTGCCAGTCGCGGTAGGGCTATTAGGAAACTTGCTTCTTCTCAGCCCAGCTCATGCCGCAGAAGATTACGCCATATTCTCTTTAGATTCAGGATTTGAAGAAATATCGATAAACAAAGCAAGGAAGCTGTATAGAGGAAAAACAAAACGACTCGATGGTAAACGTGTAGAACTTTCTGATTGGCCTGAAAACAGCAGCGAACGTGAAGTTTTTTACCAACAACTGCTTGGAAAAAACGCAGCTCAAATGAATGCCCATTGGGCGAGCTTATCCTTCTCAGGTAAAGCTCGTTATCCAAGAGAGATTAAATCGGCGTCCACCGAAACCTTGCTTGACTGGCTTGATGACAAGCCCAATCGAATTGGGTACGCCCCGCTCTCGACGCTCCCTGAAAATGCCAATGTTCTATACGTTATAAGCTCGGAGAAATAATATGAAAAAAATAATTACGTCAGTGCTATGTGCTTCAATTGCCTCTCCGGCTTTCGCTATTATTGAACTTACCGATAATTTTTCGTTAAGCGGATTTGGTTCTACTTCTTGGGCAACATCAGATAACGATTCCCCTTTAATCATCAACCGTGGTTTTACCGATGAAAATTGTTATGACTGTGATACCACCTTGGGGGTCCAGCTTGACTACTTCTACAACTCATTTAAAGCTTCCGTGCAAGTTGTCAAACCACCCCAATATGATTGGAGTGACCCACAACTCGAGTGGGCTTATCTTGGCTATGAGTTTAATAACTTTGATGTGAGTATTGGTCGTCTAAGGCTTCCTCTGTTTTTAGCTTCTGAATACTATTATGTTGGTCAAGCCTATATGACTGCAAGACCACCGACAGAGGTGTATAACAGCGTTCTTGGTATTACCGCTTTCAACGGTGTCAAAGTGAGTTGGACTCATGATGTAACCGATGAAGCTACCCTACAACTCTCTCCGTTTTTCGGAATCAAAGATAAGAATGAAGTCGACTTCAATTCGACAACCGAACTGGAATTCGAAACAAATCGAATGTTTGGTGCAAACCTTCAATTAAGTGGTGATAACTATCGTTGGAACTTATCTTTCCTTGATTCAAATTTCGATCAAACGACAAAAATTAAAAACGTTGGCACGCTTCCAACAGCAGACAACCAACACATCCAACTTTGGTCGCTAGGCGCTGAATATGAATTTGGCCAAGCGGTATTGGCGAGCGAAGGTCAAATCAGTGACGTTTCTTCATCCATGTACGCCAGCCTAGGTTACCATTTAGGAGTATTCACACCTTACGTAGTATACGGCGCGCAATTTAACGCCAATGAGCACTTAGAAGGGAATAGCTACTTAGTTGGTGTAGATTACGACTTGATGTCAAATATATCTATCAATGGTGAAATGCAATTCTTCGAAGCTCGTAGGTCAAACGGTGCCTTTATTGACGCCCCTAAAACCGATAAAGATGCATTGCTCTACACCATCATGTTGAGTTTTGTTTTTTAGCTCGAATTCAAATCGATGGTCACTTGCAGCAATTAAGATCAAAAAAAAGCCAGTCGAGTATTCGACTGGCTTTCTCAATAACGGTTTATCAGCTTACCATTAACCCATCTAAAGCTTACGAGCTTGGCGCGACTCGTTTCTCTTTCAACTGTTCAATAACATAATCAGGAGCCACTTTACCTAGCTCACCCAAGCAATCATTGGTTTTTTCATTGCCATAGCGTACATAAATATCACATACCGCGTATAACTGTTCTGGAGAGCCAGAGATCAAATACGCTTTCTCGAACGATTTAGTCGACTTGTCGATATCCAACTCTTCTTGTAATACCCCATTTAGGTACCAATAGTAACTGTTATCTTTCGCTAGCTTCGCGGCTACTTCAATCTCGTGGGCTGCTGCTGTTTTGTCTTCAAGGCGAACCAAAGTTAATGATTTAGAATAGTGCATCGCTGCATTGTCCGGCACGTTCTTCAAACCACGATCCAACACCTCGACCGCTTGTTGATCTTTATTCTGAGCTCGGAAGTTGTCCGCGTAGCTCAGCCAAACTTGAGGGTCTTTCTGGTGAGTATTAATCAACTCAAGATAAATCGTTTCCGCTTTATCCCATTCATTGTGCCAACGGAGCACGTCAGCGAACAACAATTGAAACTTTTCAGATTCTTGTGATTCCAAGAATGTGATTAACTCAGCGACGGGTTGTTCAATTTGTACTTTCTGTTCTTTATCTAACGTATTGTAATCACGTACTAAGTTCGATGTTGCCGAGTGACGAACCATAGAATCTGTATCGCTCAGCAAAGGCGAAACTAACGCCCAACGATGCTCAAGTTGATATGGCGAAGAACCGATAATCGAAGCCTCACGAACTTCAGGGTTTTGATCTTTCAAACCTCTTGCCACCGCCACCAGCGCATTCTGACTTGGGTATGAAGCAAGCCCTTGCAGTGCACCAGTACGATTTTCAACAGATTGGTTCTGATCTTGTGCCATGTAAGACAACTGTTGAATACGGGTTTGAGTGTCCGTCATTTCGAGCACTTGATTAATATTTTTTGCCGGTGCGTCAACAGTTTGCTGAACGCTATTCGCTGCCATTGCTGATGTTGAAATCAATGCGGACGTTGAAACTAATAAAGCAACAGCCGTCGCTAAACTCTTCTTCATCATAGTATTACCTTAAACTGGAGAACTTAGCCTGTCCTTAGACTCGTATCTGATTAAATTTGTCTTGGATCTGTTGACCCAAAAAACGAGTTAAAACTTGGTCTCGAACGTAGTTTGTTGCGCTTGTTTTGCACGATGTGCCATCAATACTGAATCACTGAATTTGCCATGAGCAACCGGATGCCCCATCGCACGAGCGATATAAGCCATCGACTTGTCGACATGAGAAAAGAACTTATGCCAACCTGCACATAAGTAGTTCAAGCCCGGTTCGCCTGCGCGAGTTTTGATAAAGCGGTTTTTAGGACATTCACCATGACAAGCAAACTTGTAATCACACTGCTGACATTGACTGGTCATTGTGCGTGATTTAGCGAAACCAAACTTTTGCTGTGGTGCGCTGTACGCCAAGTCATCAAGCTTCTCGTGATGAATATTGCCAATCTTGTATTCAGGGTAAACATAGTGGTCGCATGAGAATACGTCGCCGTTAGGCTCCATCGCGAGGCCTTTACCGCAGATTTCATTCAGAGTACAAAGCGGGTTAGGACGCCCTATCCATGTTTCTAAACTTGCTTCAAAATACTGAACGAATACTTTACCGATGTCGTTCTTCGCCCACTCATCAAATACAGAAATAAGGAAGTTACCCCAAGCCAAGTCCGACACACACCACGATTCCATGATCGAGTCTTTATGGCCTGGGATCAGACGTTTGTCGCCTTGTTTAAGCTGCTCACTCACTTGAGACGTTTGTGGCGCAACCGTTCGGAACGTTTTCTGTTCAACGATAGGGATAAACTGCATTTGCGGTGACTTCACCACATCACGTAGGAAGCGATACACCTCAAGTGCATTTTGACTGGTGAGGTTATTCACACAAGTCAGCGTTGCGAACTTCACTTGGTGTTTGTGCAGCAGTTCAACGGCCGCCATCACTTGTTTGAATGTACCACGGCCTGCTCTGTTAACACGATACGCATTGTGCAGCATTTCAGGGCCATCAATACTCAAGCCTATTAGGAAATTGTTCTTTGCTAAGAATCGGCCCCAGTCGTCATTCAATAATGTGCCATTGGTTTGCAGATCGTTTGAGATCAACACTCCTTCAGGTCGGTACTTTTTCTGTAGTTCAACCACTCTTTCAAAGTACGCTAAACCCAGCATGGTCGGTTCACCGCCCTGCCATGAGAAGATAATTTCAGGCGTATTTTGACCTTCGATGTATTGTCGGATGTAGGTTTCTAGCGTCTCATCATCCATTCTTGGAGAACTGCCTTTCTTGTACTCCAACAAATCTTGCTTACTTAGGTAATAACAATATTTACAGTCAATGTTGCACGCTGCGCCAATTGGCTTAGCCATAACATGCAAGCGTTTAGACGCTTTACCATTGTATTGTGGACCTTGAGTAATGTGCATGATTTATCTACCTATCTTAGTGTCTGTAGCCATCATAATGCCTATTTCAGTCAGTGGCATGTTATACCCTTTATAACCAATAGGAATGACCTTAAACGTTAAAATTGCCCTCTATTTCGAACATTCGAGGCACGTGATGAAATTTTTCAATTACAAACAATTAGCGGCGATCAGCAGCGTCACCATGACTATTTTCCTAAGCGGCTGTGCGAGCGTGCCTACACACCCTATCGCCCAACAAATCGACCAAGAGATGGTGCTAGTTGAAGGTGGTACATTCACCATGGGTTCGAACGATCCTGAAGCGACCAAAGCAGAACGACCAGCGCGAGATATAACTGTAGATAGTTTCTACATTGCGAAGTTTGAGGTGACTCAAGAATTGTTCGAATCGGTGATGGGCTCATCTCTCAGTTATTTCCAAAACCCACAAGTTCCGGTCAATAACTTAAGTTGGCAACAGGCGAACTACTTCGTTGAACAATTGAACGAACTTACAGGTGAAGAATACCGTCTGCCGACTGAAGCTGAATGGGAATTTGCAGCGAAAGGTGGCAACAAGAGCAAAGGCTATACTTACAGTGGTTCCAATAACTTAGATGATGTTGCGTGGTACTCAGCAAATTCTAAAAATAGCGCACATCCAGTCGGGCTAAAGAAGCCAAATGAACTAGGCTTATATGACATGACCGGAAACGTGGGTGAGTTTGTGATTGATGCCTTCGATGACACCTTCTACCGATTCGGTCCAACAGACAATCCTAACAACGCAAAACACAGCGACGTTGGTTTATCACATAAATCGGTTCGCGGTGGCAGCTTTGCTTATGACGAAAACGAATCTGAAAGTTACCGTCGCGACTTCGCAAGCCAATCGATCACTATGTCAGATATGGGGCTGCGTTTAGTTAAAGACACGAACTAGATAAAGCTGTGAGCTAGTTGAAGAATGAACTAACTAAAGATGCCAATGGTTATGAATCAACAACCTTCACAAGCAATACTAAAATACGACTTGCACTATACACACATTAGAAATTTGACACACGTTAGAAATCTGACCAAACGTTAGAACTCTGCGGCAACGCTGAATAAGGAACTTCTATGCAATACACCAAGCTTTCAGGACTTACACTCGCGTTACTCTGTGCCTTCCCTGTCTCAGCAGCAGAGAAGCCAAATCTAGTCCTTCAAATCACGGTAGATGGCCTGCGCGCAGATCTTATCGAACGATATAAGCACAACTTCGGTGAAGGTGGTTTCCGGTACTTAATGGATGACGGTACTTACTACACCAACGCGAACTATCAACATGGCAACACGGAAACGATCGTGGGCCATGTGTCGCTTGCAACCGGCGCTCCACCGAGCGTACACGGCATGGTAGGTAACGTTTGGTATGACCGTAGCGAAGAACGTTTGGTGTATAACGTAGAAGACGGTAACTACAAAATGTTGACCTCTGGTGCGGGTGTCGATAAAGCAACTGAGATCGACCCAACTCAGAAGACAGCACAAGGTGATGGGCGATCTCCAGGGCCTATACTTGCCACCACGTTTGGTGACGAGCTGACAATTTCCAATAGTGGCAAATCAAAAGTATTCGGTGTATCCGTGAAAGACCGCGGCGCAATCTCATTGGCGGGACACAGTGGTAAAGCCTTCTGGTTCTCCAAAGCGCAATCTGAGTTTGTCACCAGCAACTATTACTACGACGAATATCCAGATTGGGTATCACGTTGGAACGAGAAAGCGATTGCTGCAGAGTACTCGAAACAGAAGTGGGATCTCTCATTACCACGTGAGAAGTACACGCTGCAAGAGCACGATACCGAACACAAAGTGAAACTCGGTGATTTCCAACGCACCTTCCCTCACCCATACGGCCCCGCGAGTTACAAGTACTACAGCACAACGCTAACCGTTAGCCCGGCTGGCGATGAAATCACAGAAAACTTTGCAAGCACACTGTTGATGCAAGAGAAGCTAGGCCAAGGTGACGTGACCGATTACCTGTCTGTAAGTTTCTCATCAAACGACTACGTGGTGCACTTATACGGCCCTGAAAGCCTAGAGACAGAAGACAACCTTATCAGACTTGATAAGACGATCGCTAAGCTTCTTAAAACCGTCGATAACCAAGTCGGGCTAAAGAATACATTAATTGTGTTGTCTGCCGACCACGGTGTACCTGAGTCTTCACCTGCGGCAAATGCGCTTGGCTTCAATCAAGCTCAATACTTCAATAAAGACACACTGCTATCGAGTGGCGTAGAGCAAAGGTTGAAGGATGAGTTTGGTTTATCCAAAGACGCAATACGCTTGTACGCACAGCCTTATATTTATCTGAATCACGATTTAATCGCAGAAAAGAAACTTGACCTGACGAAAGTACAGGAAGCGATCGCTGATGAGATTGCCAAAGTAAAAGGCGTTGCGTTTGCCGTATCAAGCAGTGATATCGCGGCAAACCGAGTCCCTGATACTCATGTTATGCAGCTCATTAAGAACAACTACCACCCTGCTCGTTCTGGCGATGTGTATGTGGTATTTGCTCCACGTAGCTACATTAACGACATGGAAGGCCTTCAAATCGCTTCGACTCATGGCTCGCCATGGAAGTACGATACACATGTCCCAGTCATCTTCGCAGGCTACGACGTTGAAGCTCAGAAGATCTCGCGGGCAATCACGCCATACGACATTGCACCAACGCTTTCGAACAAACTGGGTATCACTCAACCAAGTGGTTCAATTGGAGAAGTGCTGCAAGAAATTACCGAATAATAGACGTCATTGAGGTTTCTTCATTTTAATGTCGAAACCCACACCAAGTAAAAGAGCCACTTATCAATTCAGACTGACTCAGTCAAAACAGATAAGCGGCTCTTTTTGATTGCCTGTTGTTAGGCAATCAACGTATGTCAGTGCTAGGAATAACGGCTATTCGCACAAACATTTTCCATTAAACTCCCTTCAAAGGTTAACTTGATATGTCTTTTGCTGCCGCTTTGATCTTAGCGCGCAACCACTTGTGGCTAGGTTCATTAGTGCGACTCGGGTGCCAAATCATACACATATCGAGGTCTTCCAATTCGAATGGTAGTGGTAGTGTTTTAACCGAGTACTTTTCAGAAAAACAACGCACCGATGACATAGGTAACACTCCGATGTAATCAGAGCCCTCAATAACTGGCAGCATCTCAACAACACCCGCAGCGCGATAGACTATTCTGCGCTTTTCAAGGTCACTGTAGTGTTCAGAACTCAATAAGCTTTTACGTACATGCCAACGAGATACAACCACATGCTCAACTGATAGGAACTGCTCCATATCGATCGTATCACCAATCGTAGGATGGTCTTTGCGGCACACCACCACCAGTTCCTCTTTAGAGATCACCTCATGCTTGAGCATGGTTCTTCCTTTAGGTGTCATATCGATAATAACATCGTGTCTTTGAAGCCTTAAATCAGACTCGTAATCTTCCGTAAATAGAGGGTGAACTTCTAACGCGATACCAGGTGCAACTTGGCTGATTAACTGCATCACTCTTGGCATCATTTCGTAGCTCGCCGCCGAGACGCAGGCAATTGAATACACGCGACCTGAAGTTTTGGGGTCGAAATCTCTTGATGCGGATAAGGTAGACGTAAAGTTTTTTAGCGCAGCGGCCATTGCCGGATAGATATCAATAGCGAATGTGGTTGGCTCTACGCCTGATGTGGTTCGGTGAAACAGTGGCTCGTCATAGATATCTCGCAACCGTGCAAGCGCTTTGCTCACAGCAGGTTGGCTTATATCCATGCGATTAGCAGCCCTAGATAAGTTCTTCTCTTCATAGATAGCAACAAATATAGGAATTAAATTGAGTTCGGTGCTTTTCATACAGTTCCATATTAAAGAAGCAGGTCCCCTATAGTAGAGAGCCTGCCGATTTTGTTCGATGCGAATGACTAAAGTTTGCTACTTAGTTCTATCTTTTAAGTCTGGCAAGGCTTTAGGGATTTTCAAGCGGTCGAAAATTGAACGAGAATTGCTTGAGTTTGATGTGTCATTGGGTAAGTTACGTAACCCTCTCCACAAACGAGTAAATACGTTTTTGTCTTCTCGCCCTTGTTGGAGGGATTCACTGTCTTCTATCCAACGTTCCTGTCCATTCAATTTACCAAGTTGCGCTTTATTCAGTTCTAGCTGAGAGGTTTCGTTTCGTAATTGACGATAGATAAAGGTTCTCAATGCGGGCCAATTATTTTGCTTAAGCAAACGACGCAATACCAACCAACTTGGTGTTGGTCGATTTTTGTAATAGCGCTTCGCCGCAACGAATAACATGCCACATAAGACCACTGCCAAACCAACGCTTATAAAGACCGACATGTAAGCTTTGATGAAGAATTGGAATGTGTGTTTTGCTTCAAACACTTCGCCTTTTATTACCACGCTCTCAAGACGCTGATTTTTGCTGTCCCACCACTGGAATGTGAACTCCGGTAAGGTAAATTCACCACCTTGCTGAATCACATAAACCGTCTCTTCAATTCTACTGGAACGGTAGTCACCACGTTCTTGTGTGTCATCTAAACGATTAGGTTGCGGGTAAGCTTGATATTGCTGTGTCGATTCATTGGTCAACACATTGGGAAGTAACACCGACAAACTGTCTTTCGCTTTGATCGTCACGGTTCGAGTAACCGCATCACCCACTTTTAAGTCTTCGCTCGAACGTTGCCATTGCTGCTCAACATCCACGTCTGTCGCTGAAAACCAAGGCGATTCATCGCTTAACAAACCAGACGGTAATGAGGCTTCAAACTTAATCGGCTGCGTATAAAGCGTGCCACCAACGTTTGACCCATCAGGAGCTGACACTTGAATACGAACCGGTACGGTTGGAATCACAAACTTGCCAGAAGTCATCGGATAAAGCGTCACTTCCCAACGTTGACGCGACCATGTAGTGCCATTGACCCGTTCCGTGTAATTAGTCGCGAGTTGGTTACGTTGCTTAGCGATCACGTTAGGGATTTCGATACTGCCGATTCGAGTCCCTCCCGTTAACCAACGCGGCGTCGCCACCTCAATATTCAGAATTACCTGCTCATTAACGCTCACTTTAGTCGGCGTTATCTTATCGCCTGACTTTGGCTTTTCCCCTACCCAAGCGATAAGCTCAACGTCACCACTTTTTTGGAGATCGAAGATATCGGCAGCAGAAGCAACAAAAGGAGAAAACCAACTCAATATAAGAGTCATCGACAGTAACCACTTATGGGTTCTGAATCGCACTCTCTTTGATTGAATGGCTTCAAGAGCTAAATGATATCGACTCATTGGGTTTGCTCCTGTTTTGACGCTTGTTCGATGGAAGGTGCAGGGTCTCTTAATTGAATTTGGAACTTGGACTTTAAGAAGAACTTAGGGTCCGCTTCGACTCGTTTTAACCACTTATCGGCAAGCTCTTGGCTACCCAAAATTTCATTGGCATTAAGCGTTTCCTTGAGCATCAATTCCGCTACCGTTTCTTCTTCAGCGCCATCACCCGTTCGCGGCTGATCGTCTTCGAGTTCTAAAGACTCTTCAGGGCCATCTGTGGTCCCGGACTGACTTTCACTGGTTCGGTTAACCTCTTCGACAATCCCACTAAGCACAGCAAGATTGTTCTCCACATCCGTTCTTAGTTCTGGTGACAGACCCTCTTTCTCGCTTAATGACTTCAAAAGGTCTCGCGCAGCAAGGTATTCACGTTGTCGAGCTAAAGCACTCGCGGCGTTATACAAACCAAGATCTGTTTTGGTTTGTAAAAAGGCACTGTGAGCTAACTTAAAATCGCGAGCATAGTAGTAAGCCGCGCCTTTTCTCATTGGGTCAGTAAAATGTTTTGCCGCTTCAAGGTATTCCTTCTGGTTCAACAGGCGTTGACCTTGCTGGTCGGGCGTTAACCATAAATCCCACCACCATTGGACTGTTTTATCCCAAACCGTAACCGACTCCACCACAACGGGTTTCTCAGCGGTTAAATTGACTGTTTTCGCCAAAGTGTCTGGTGAATAGATGCTGCTTGTGATCATCAAACCAACAACACACCACTGAACCAACCACCCTTTTCTGAACCACAACAACATAATGATCGCCATTGGAATGAGCAGTCCATAGCCCATGTCTTTCCAAGGCATTGAAGATTCGCCGTTGAGCTGCATGTTTCTTTCAACCGCGTTGTTGAGCTGTTGGATATCCGAATCATCCACGGTCACTTCGATCAGTCGTCCACCTGTCTTACTCGCTAAGTTACGCAGTGAATCTAGGTCGACAGGGTTATCGCTCACCACATTACTGTTTCCTGCGGCTAGAATGAGCAACTGATACGGATTGTCGTTAAAGAAGCTCTCGAACGCTCTGATGGTACTTGGATTTACACCATCCGATACCAACAACACTGACGAACCTAACTCGCCAGACAATTGTTGATTTATGAGTGGCAGCGCTTCTTCTGCTGACTTACCTGATACCGGCATGATGTCAGGTGTGATAGCCGCAAGAAACGGTTCGAATACCTTGCTGTCTTGAGTCACAGGCATCGCAACGTGGGCACTGCCCGCATACACAACCAAACCTGTGTTACCGCCCTTGCGAGCTGCCAATAAGTCTCTAATTTTCTGCTTAGATCGTTCCAAGCGACTTGGAGGCAAATCTTTAGCGAGCATAGATTCACTATTATCGAGTACAACCAACATCGAAGCTTTGTCTTCCCCAAAAGGTGAAGCTTCACGTTGCCATGTTGGGCCAGAACAGATAATGATGGCGATAGTTACAATCACCACCAATAGCTTCAATGGCAGCTGCCTATGCCAGCCTGTTTCACCAATGGTCAATGCATCACGTAAGTGTGCAGGTAGAATGTCTTTCCACGTTGGTTTGGTCTCTTCTCTCCAACGAACCCATAACAGGAAGAACATCGGAATAAAGGCCAACAACCACAAAGGTCGGATAAAATGAAACTGGGTAAAGAACTGTTGCAGAGTGAGAGAATCAGGCATCATCCTCTCCTTTCAATTTTTTAGTTTTAGAAGCCAAAAGCGACCTTCTACGTAAAGTCGCCAGACTAAAGGCAGTCAGATACATCACAACAACAATCGCCATTAAGTAATGGTGCAGCCCCTGTTTAGGGCGATAAGTGATACTTTCATATAATTGTGGTTCTAGCTCACCAATCTGAGCGTAGGCTTTGGTAAGTTCGTCGCGGTTAAGTGCCTCAAAGGCTTCACCACCGGATTCTTGCGCTACTCGTTTGATGGTTTCCATATCCAACGCCACTTCTCCCACGGTTTGAGGATCACCCATGGCGATAACGTGAATACGAACGCCTTTCGCCTTGGCGACTTTGGCGGCATCGATAGGTTCAACAAAGCTTCCGGTGTCATTACCGTCGGTTAATACGATCACGACTTTCTCTTTCACGTTGGCATCAACACTTGAATCTTGAACGGCAGCACTTTGCTTCTCACTTTGCTCAAACACCTTAATCGCAAGACCAATCGCATCACCTAAGTGCGTGCTTTGCCCTGCCATCGCGACATCGGTTTGATTAAGCAGTTCAAACCATACATCTTGGTCGGCGGTAAATGGCGTTTGTACAAACGCTGCATCACCAAACAAGATCAAACCGAGTCGGTCCCCTTTTCTGGTTTTCGCGAAATCGGCTAACACCTCTTTGGTCGCATCTAAGCGAGAGATTTTATCCCCTTGTTTAGACGTAAAATCTTGTTCAGCCATTGAGCCAGACAAATCGACAACCACCATCACGTCGCGACCTAATTGTTCACGAACTTGTGGCTCACCAAGAATGGTAGGTTTCGCTAATGCGCAGATCACTAATACCCAGGTAATGATCAGCGTAGTGCGTTGCCACCAGCTTGGTGTTAATTGGCTTGCACCTTCTGATGGAGCCTCGCCAATCGCTTCAACCAACTCACTGAAAAATGGCACCTTGATGGCCATTTGTTTAGTGCGATAAGCAGGTACGGCGAAGTAAACGAGTAAAGGCAAAGGTAGTGCGATAAACCACAGTGGGTGCGCAAATTCAAAGCTGGCAGATAAAACATCAAACATTGTCTTGCCCCTCAACCGTTACCTGTACATTCGGCTTGTGAAGTTTTAGCCACATCATCGCGGTTTGAATTACCTCTAATCGCTGTTCAAAGCTCAGACGCACATTAGGGTCAGTTAGGCTTTGCATCCATAATTCCGAAACTTCATCGGCAAAGAACGCATTGCTGTTTTCACTTGTGTTAGCGCTAACAGGCAGATAAGCGTTCAGACGGTTTACATAGGCTTTTCCAAACAGCTTTGCATTGCTGCTGTCTAGGTAACGAAGTACCACTTTGAGGACTTTAAAGGTTCGTTCAGTTGAGTTCTTGTCTCTTGCATCCAGTACCATGAGTTCTTGAAGCGCTTCTTTGCGATAACGGTTATTCCACCACCTTAGCGCTAAACGATAAGCCAGATAGACAGCGACCAATAACAGAATGACGCCAAGGATCTTCCAGCCAATAGTTTGCGGCATCCAGCTCACGCTCTCGGGAATGGCGACATCGTGCAGATCGCGAAGGATATAAGTACTTGGAGGCGTATGTTCAACGGCCATCTAACGCCCTCCCACCAGCTTTTGAAGCTGAGAAATATGAGTTCCAGACGTATCTAATTCGATATAAGGGAGGTTTTTCATCGCCATTAATTTAGCAAGGGACTGTTTCTGGAGTGCAGCCTTTTGAGCAAGGCTTTCACTTGCGAGGTTAACCTTAGATTGGCTATCGAGATTAAGTTGAAAGCGACCATCACCCACCACCCAATTTGCGCTTGCGAGATCTTGAGGTAATGATTGTTCCAATGGGTCTGTGACCATTATGGCCAAGATGTCGTTGTGTTGCTGTAACTGCTTTAGTCGGTCTAGATGTTGTTCTTGGCAGTCGCGCCAATCGCTAATAAAGATTAAGGTCGACTGCTTTAATCTCATTCGTTTTATCAGTTCAATCCATTGACTGAACCCGACTCCTTCGCTGTCACTCACACTCACGTCTAAGCTTTGATTTGCTTTAGTAAGGTGCTTTAACTGAGCCAGTAAATCAGACTGTGAACGCTGTGCTTTGGTGTGGAAGAGTTTTTGATGAGAAGCTAAAACAAAGCCAACACGGTCACCATCTTTCAGGACTCGCCATCCACACAATGCCGCGACTTCGGCCGCAACAACTGATTTCATGGTGTTTTGAGAAGCAAAGAACATCGAACTGCGCTGATCGACACAGATGATTACATTTCGGTCTTTCTCTTCGGTATAGCTACGAACATGAGGCTTACCCGTTCGCATCGTGACTTTCCAATCGAGATTACGAATATCATCACCAAGTTGGTAGTGACGTAATTCCTCAAAATTCAAACCACGACCACGAAACAGGGAATTATGTCGACCCGACAGCACACTGCCCGCCTTTAGATGAGGCAACAGAGAAAACGACTCAGCTTGAGCCTGGATTCGCACTAACCTTGAATAGTCACAGTACAGTCGAGGATCAAGGCCTTGCGGTTTAGGAGCTTGTGTTGGCTTCGCCATGACGCCCCCTAGTTATCCGATCTCAACATTATCAAGTAGTTCTTCAACCACTCTTTGATGGTTAACACCATCGGCCAATGCGTCATAAGACAACGAGAATCGGTGACCTAACACGGTAGGTAGCATCGCTCGCACATCGTCTAACGTGACATAGTCACGTCCTTGAAGCCATGCATAAGCGCGAGCACATTTATCCAACGCGATAGAAGCACGTGGGCTTGAACCAATCTCAATCCATTTAGACAAGTTTGATTCTGGGTAACGCTCTGGCTTACGAGTCGCCATAACCAAAGCCACAATGTAGTTTTCGACCAAATCAGAAACCGCAATATCAGGAAGTTGGCGACGCGCTTCAAGTACCAATTCAGGTTCAATATGCTGTGGTGTGACTAATTCTGAACTCGTCTCGCTGCCCAGCTCTTCGCTGCGCACCAATCGAATGATGTCGCGCTCCGCTTCGTCTTCTGGGTAGTCAACCGTCACTTTCATAATGAAACGGTCCATTTGCGCCTCAGGCAACGGGTACGTACCTTCTTGTTCAACCGGGTTTTGAGTCGCTAATACCATGAACAAATCTGGAAGGATGTGAGTTTGGCCACCTACAGTTATCGTCCCTTCCGCCATCGCTTCAAGCAGAGCCGCTTGTACCTTTGCGGGCGCACGGTTCACTTCATCGGCCAGAACGATGCTATTGAAAATAGGACCCGGTTGGAAATGCAGCTGAGGCTTGCCATCAAGCTCTTGATACACTTCTGTACCGGTTACATCTGATGGCAGCAGGTCAGGCGTAAACTGAATTCGACCAAAACTGGTGTTCAGTAGGTTCGCCAGCGATTTCACTGAACGAGTTTTCGCTGTACCGGGAAGTCCCTCTAAAAGCACATGCCCATTAGTCAATAACCCTATCACCAGAGCCCGAACGACGTGGCTCTGACCGATAACACTTTTCTCTGTTTGTTCAATCAGTTGGTTTATTGCTTGTTGTGCATGGTTCATAGGTCTTCCCTTAATTCAATCTGGCTGCGTACATCCTACTCACAAGCCCCATAACTATTAGTTATACACGTGATAATTGTTCATCAGCGCGATAAATTATAAACGTGATAATTGCTCATAAGCGCGATAATTGGTTACAAGCGGAATAAGCAGCAAGCACAATAGCCAAACTCACCTCATCGCTTTATTCAAACTTAGCTTTCAATTGGTTAATGGCCTCCGGCGGTGCCACTTTGCTCAGTGATGAAATACATTGCTCAAACGCCTTTGGTACGCCCGGTATATGGCTGTTTCGCGCCAACACTTCACACTGGGCATACAGGTGCTGTGGGTTACGGCTAAATTGGTAAGCCTTGTGCAATGATTTACTTGCCGCAAGCACATCAGACTTCTCCAAAGCCAATCCGTACACATACCAATATTGTGGGTCAGTTTGCGCAGTTTCAGCGGCTTGTTTAAGGTAGTCGGTTGCTTGGTCGTAATCTTTCACACGAAGCAGAGATAATCCTGCGCTGTATGGCAATACACTCGATTTCGGCTGAGCTTTAATACCTTGCTTCAATGTCGACAACGCTTTTGCTTCGTTACCTTGCGCTCGATACAAATCAGCCAAGTTGGCATAGCTGTTCTCGAAGTAAGGCTCAATGTCGATAGCGCCTAGATAAAACTCAATCGCTTTGTCGTGTTGACCTAAATCTCGGTAAACGTTACCTAGGTTCGTACGACCAAACCCTCTGTCGGCATTAAATTGCTGTATCTCAATGTATTCTTGCAATGCAGGTTTGATTTGATCTTTCTGCAGAGGATTCATTTCTCCCCAGTTACGCACCAACGCACCTGCGGTTTCTGAGCGAATCGACAATACAGGATCTTTCAATAGTGGCTCTAGAATCTGCCAACGATCAGTAAATGGAAAACCTGAGGAACCTTGCACGACGCCTAAACGGATCATCTCATCATCGTGTTTCACTGCTCTTGCCAATGAAATAAGCGTGTTCTTACCCGTGTTGCCACCCAAGCGTTCTAAGCTTGATGCTCGAATGATGTTGCTTAAGCTGGAATCTTGAGCCGAATACGCCAGTGCATCTTCTGCTCCTCTGTGCCCTATTGAATCCGCGTAAAAGGCGACAGCAAAATGTTGTTGGTTGCGATACTTAGAATCTGGGAACCATTTACCGATTTGTTTATCAGCCCACTGGTCGGTTTGATCTTCATGACAGCTAGTACACACGTTCGGCGTTTTAATGTGTTGGCTAATATCAGGACGCGGGATATGCCAGCTGTGGTCACGCCTAGGATCGACTTCCATGTAAGTCGTTTCTGGCATATGGCAAGTGGTACATTGTGAAGCTTCGGTATTCGCCTCGTGGAAGGTGTGCTTTTCAGGCGTGTATTCTGATGCAATGTGACATTGGCTACACACGGCTTCTTCCGCAATTTTTAGTTCAGCGGTATGGGGATCGTGGCAGTTAGTACATGTGACGCCTTTTTCAGCCATCACTGATTGAAGGAAAGATCCGTAAACGTAATCTTCATCGTAGATTTGACCATCGTTATGGTAAAGCTCAGGAGTAATCAAACTTAGACGATACTTATCAAAGAAAGACCCGTTAACGTGATCTCCAGTTTCATTTAACTGAGTACGTCTGCTGTGGCATTGAGCACAGGTTTGAACTTGGTTGGTATGGATGATGTCTTTTGGTTGCAGGGTTGAGTTGCCCTCTTGGTAGACCCATTCTTTCACCGACTTCGACAAGTCGCGATCAAAGCCATAATGCGCCGAGATTTGAGCATCCTTTCCACCGTTAGCTTTTGCTGACTGCTCTTTGGTTAATTGAGCTTTTGCTAACTGGGCCTGCTCAACGTGCTCGCTTTCAGGCCCATGACAGGCTTCACAACCGACATTAATCTCAGACCAAGTAGTGTTGTAAGTATTACTCGCGCTGTCGTAGTTCTTTTCTAGGTTCGTTGAATGGCAATCAGCACACATGAAGTTCCAGTTTTGACCGCTATTGGTCCAGTAGAATTCATCAGTGTTAGTGGTATCCGGGTAGAGGTTAAACCAGCGTTGACCGCCTTCGCCCTCAGTGCGAGAGTCCCAAGCGAAAGGAATCAACTGTACTCGACCGTCTTCAAACTCAACCATGTACTGTTGTAGAGGCTCGAAGGCAAAGGTATAGCTGATTTTGTAATCGTTGAATTGACCGTCCGGCCCTTCGATGTTGACCCAAAACTCATCACCCTTGCGAAAAAAACGGTTGGGCTTTCCTTTATGAGTCACGGTTTGATCGTTGAAGTCGCCCAAAACGGACTCATCAGTCGCGTGTTTCATCGCCATATCATGATGAGAGCCTTGCCACGCTTCCACTTCTTCGCTGTGACAGTCTACACAGGCTTCAGAACCGATATACGTAGCCTTGGAAGAGTTGGCATCTGAAATTTCTGAACCGATAAGCGAAGCTTCAGTCGTCGGTGCTTGTTCATTCGCATACACATTGACACTGAGTGTCGACAACATAGGTAAAGACAACATTGCGGATAATACTGCAACTCGCTGGTGTTTCAATCCGTTCACTAGTGAGCACAACCATGCAGACATAACATTCCTTGTTTTTATACATCCTTATGCTTAATAAGGTAGACGTAAAAACAATGAATTTACAATTATTTAGTGGCAGTGAGCTCGATAGTTGTGACTCATATTCACGACTGGTATTTACTCATCGATATGCTCATAAAAAAAGAGCTCCGAAGAGCTCTTTCGTGTTACCAGTTTAGCTAAGCAACTATTTACTTGTTATGGTTCTCTTGAAGTTTTTCCATAACCTGATCCAAGCTAAAGCTTGCTGCTTTTTGACGTGGTGGATATTCAGCAAAGGTTTCTAAGAACTTGCCAACATACGCTTGCGCAGGAACGAACATATAGGCATGGTCTAACAACCAGTCATAGTAAGTATTCGATGTGATATCTGCGTTTTCGTATGGGTCCATTCGGAGGTTAAACAGCTTAGGAAGACGTAACGTTACAAATGGTTCTGCCCAAATTTGCATGGTACCCGTCGCACGCTGCTCCATGAACACCGCTTTCCATTGGTTGTAACGAAGTGCCGCAAGGTCACCGTCATCGGTAAAGTAGAAGATCTCCGAACGACGACCTTTCTCTTCTTCACCGGTTAGGTAAGGAAGGAAGTTGTAGCCATCTAGATGAACTTTAAACGTTTTATCACCCGCAGTATGACCTTTCAGTAGTTTCTCTTTGATCTGATCATCACCAGCAGCTGCAACGAAGGTTGGCATCCAGTCCATGTGGTGCATGATTTCATTTGAAACACTGCCCGGTTCAATCTTTCCTGGCCAACGAACCATTGCTGGTACACGGTATGCGCCTTCCCAGTTGGTGTTTTTCTCACCACGGAACGGCGTTGTACCGGCATCAGGCCAAGAGTTCATGTGTGGACCGTTATCCGTTGAGTAGAAAACGATGGTGTTGTCTTTGATGCCCAACTCATCCACTTGCTTCAATAGTTGTCCAACGTGTCGATCGTGCTCAACCATACCATCAGCGTAATTACTGATGCCGGTTACACCTTTGCTATCTGGCTGCACGTGCGTTCTAAAGTGCATTCTTGTTGCGTTCCACCAAACGAAGAATGGTTTGTCCGCTTTCACTGCGCGATCCATGAAATCAAGTGCCGCGTCTAGTGTTTCTTCATCGACCGTTTCCATACGCTTACGCGTTAGTGGGCCTGTATCTTCAATCTTGCCATCTGCGAATGACTTGATGACACCACGAGGGCCAAATTTCTTACGAAACTCTGGGTCAGTTGGGTAATCTTCATTCTCCGGTTCTTCTTCAGCATTCAGGTGGTAAAGGTTGCCAAAAAATTCGTCAAACCCGTGCGCTGTTGGAAGGAATTCATCTTTATCGCCAAGGTGGTTTTTACCAAATTGGCCTGTCATGTATCCCATAGGTTTAAGCATTTCTGCAATCGTTGCATCCTCCGCTTGCAAACCAATGTCTGCTCCTGGAAGGCCTACTTTACTTAAACCCGTTCTAAGAACACTTTGACCCGTGATGAACGTTGAGCGACCTGCGGTACAAGACTGCTCCGCATAATAATCGGTAAACATCATGCCTTCTTTGGCGATGCTATCAATATTTGGAGTGCGGTAACCCATTAAGCCAAATGTGTACGCACTCACATTGGATTGACCAATGTCGTCCCCCCAAATGACCAATATATTTGGCTTTTCTGCTGCAAAAGTGGCGCTAGACGCGGCCATCATTGCTGTACCCAAAATCGCTAATCGACGTTTAGCGCCATACTTCGCTGTCATAGAAACCTCTTCGTAAGTTATTTGCATCCTGCCCTACAACGTATAGTTCATTTTTTGCGCATACGCGAGATTACCTAAGCTATTAATCTTTTTGTTATTTTCATCAAGATATGGATACAGAAGTCATCGATATGGTTTACGGCAACAAACATGATAAGGATCACACATACAAACTAAGGGGCTGTTCTGGCAACACACTGGAACTGATATGAATCAATAAGTTAACTAGACATCATAACGATTGGTTATAAGCACTATAAAAGGACGGAACGGAATATTGAGAATAACATTTGCTCATCGATGTGTTGTTCTAACGCATTAATCTTAAAAGTGAATCGGAGTCCTTATGGGTACTAAAATTAATAAACTAGCATTAGGTGTTGGCTTATTAGCAGCTTCTTCAGCGGCAACAGCAGCAGAAAAACCAAACATTCTTGCTATCTGGGGTGATGACATTGGTGTATTCAACATCAGTGCATACAACAACGGCATGATGGGTTATGAAACACCTAACATCGACCGTATTGCTAACGAAGGCGCACTATTTACTGACCATTACGGTCAACAATCGTGTACTGCTGGCCGTGCTGCATTCCTAACAGGTCAAGAACCTTTCCGTACTGGTCTATTGACTATCGGCATGCCAGGTTCGGACCACGGTATCCCTGATTGGGCTCCAACGATCGCAGATCTTCTTAAAGAACAAGGCTACATGACAGCTCAGTTCGGTAAGAACCACATGGGTGACCAAGACAAACACCTTCCAACAAACCACGGTTTTGACCAGTTCTTCGGTAACCTGTACCACCTAAACGCGGAAGAAGAGCCAGAGACATACTACTACCCTAAAGATCCTGAGTTCCGTAAGAACTTTGGCCCTCGTGGTGTAATCAAATCGACTTCTGACGGTAAGATTGAAGATACAGGCCCTATGACGCGTAAGCGTATGGAGCATGCGGATGAAGAGTTCCTAGAAGAATCTCTAGCATTTATGGAAAAAGCAGTGAAAGCTGACAAACCATTCTTCATCTGGCATAACACAACACGTATGCACGTGTGGACTCGTCTACAAGAAAAATACCAAGGCGCATCGGGTATCAGCATCTACGCAGACGGCATGCTAGAGCATGATGACCAAGTGGGTATCCTCCTAGACAAACTTGATGAGCTTAAGATCGCAGACAACACTATCGTAATCTACTCTACCGATAACGGTGCAGAGACAGTTTCTTGGCCTGATGGCGGTGCTACTTACTTCCACGGTGAGAAAGGTACAACTTACGAAGGCGGTATGCGTGTTCCTCAGCTAGTTCGCTGGCCTGGTACTATCAAGCCGGGAACTAAGATCAACGACATCATGGGTCACCAAGACTGGATCCCGACTCTACTAGCAGCCGCTGGTGATGATAAAGTTGTTGAGAAGCTTGCTTCTGATAAAGGTGCTACTTACAACGGTAAAAACTGGCGTGTACACCTAGATGGTTACAACTTCCTACCTTACTTCCAAGGTAAAGAAGAGAAAGGCCCTCGTGACAGCATGCTTTACTTCTCTGCTAACGCTGAACTAAATGCGGTACGTTGGAATGACTTCAAGATTTCATTCGCTGTTATGGACGGTAACATTGTTGATGCCGTGCGTTTCCAACCAAACTGGCCTCAAGTCGTTCACCTACGTGCTGACCCATTCGAAAAAGCACCACACGAATCAGGCATGTACCTACGCTGGATGGCAGACAATATGTGGCTATTCGTACCAGTAGGCGGCAAAGTACAAGAGTTCATGAACACACTACCTGACTACCCAATGCAGCAAAGCCAAGTGTTGAACCCTGGTAACTTCAACCAGAATGCGTACATGCTTCAAGGTAAACTTAAGCAACTAGAAGCGGCAGCAGCGCAAGCTAAATAATTAGCTAAAGCTTAACCAACCCTAGGAAAGCGAAACAAAGCCGTGATAGCTCAAGTGCTATCACGGCTTTTCAGTATATCAACAATGAAAACTGTCCTACATAAGCCTTTAACAAACGAGTGACGAACAAGGTTATCCGCATACATTTACTCGCATAGCCTTGTAGCTCGCCTCGTTTATGACCGTTACGTTAAGATTACGCAAATTTTTTCAAATCCCACGGACATCACTTGAAATACAGAGATATGCGTGCGATTGTATTTTAACTCACCCTAACAACTGTATGATTATGAAGACAATCCAAAGCATTGCCCTACTCTCAGCTATCGTTGCTGCACCTTCAGTATTAGCTGACGTTGAAATCCAAGTTCCATCCAGTGTTGATATTCTAGCGGTTAACGAAGCTAAGCCTGACTTAGACGGCGGCTTATTCTCTTCTCATAAAACACTGACGTTACCAGATGGCCAAAACCAAATCGTATTCCAATATCAACTTGCATTTGATAAAGGTAACGATCGTGAATTCGTAGACAGCGACGCTGTTATCGCAACATTCGATGCGACTGATACCACACTGACTTTCGATCTGCCAAAATACCGCAACACAGCAGAAGCAAAATCTGGGTTTAAAAACTTAGAGTGGAGCCTTGTTGACGAGAACCAGAATGAAATCAGCGTTAAGCAAGACAAGCTAGTTAAAGACGGTATGCAAATTGGACGTAAATACCCTCAAGAAGCAAAAGAATACAACCAGAAAGGCGGTATTGCTGCGCTAGCTATAGGTACAACAGCGGCGGTTGTTCAACCTGTAACACTTCCAGCAAAAATTGATGGAAATGCGGCTAACACAGCTGAAGAAATGTTGTATTTTTGGTACGAAAAAGCCGATGCTGAAACGAAGCAGAAATTCAAAGATTACGTGAACAAGTAGATTCGATTACGAACAAATCTATAAAATATCTCGTTCAAACCAAAGAAGCTGGCACACTGCCAGCTTCTTTGATTTCATCTAAATAGGACGTTATAGGTCTAACAATCAACGATAATCAGGTCTAATCCTCGACATCAACAACATATCAATGTATTTCCCGCCTTTGAATGTACTCAGCCTTTTAGTGCCTTCTAACTGAAAACCTACTCGTTCATACAAAGCAATGGCAGCGTTGTTATCGGCATGAACCTCTAGCTCCAGACGGACCAGATTAAGCCAATTATCAGCCTGATTAATCGCTTCTTTCATTAATGCCTTCCCAACCCCTTTGCCGTGTGCATCAGGGTGAATCGCAATCCCTAAGCCAGCACTATGTCGGTCTCTCACCTTAGTCGTCATGAATAAGGTAATGTGCCCAACGACTTTACCTGACACTTCTGCGACTAAAGTGAAATGGTCTGAATGACCAAACAATCGCTCCACTTGATCAGAGCTAAGGAAAGGTTTTTGTGAGGTATTTTCTGATACTGATGAATGACGATAAATATCAAAAATGTCTTGGTTGTCTGTGGTTTCAAGATGTCTAATTTGTATTTCCAAAGTGATTCCTTACTGTCTATTACTATCCTTAAGCTAATTTTCATATTACGGATAGCAACGAGTAGCTACAACCGTAAGTGACAGAAATAATTGAATAATCGTCATAGCCCATAAAACAGTCGCCACAGCCCATAAATAACAAACTCAAATACTAAAAATGCACCATTGAAGTCCCTCACTCGCCTGTTCATAGAGTAAAGTTCGCTCTCGAATCAAATAGCTCAAAGGTATAATAATACCAATCGTAGTAAATAACTGTTCACCCTAGCTTGTTAAAAATCTCGATAACGTCGTTAGGTTTTTTGATTGTAGAATAACTACTTATCGAAACTATTTATTGAAAAGAGCAGCCTTGTTCTCAAGCTTTTTTCCTGCGCTATTTTTGATCACTTACTTACTGTGATTGGTATAAATTGATCCATCGCTTTGAGCCTTTCGTAATACCTGACGAAAATAACGGACAAACTCAAAGGATTCCAACATGATTAATAAAATTAGTAAGTCTCTATCTCTTCTTGTCGCTGCACTTTTTTTTAGTGCATTCGCTAACGCCAATCATCATGAGATGAAAAAAGATATCGTCGATGTCGCAGTAGGAAATGGCTCTTTCAATACACTTGTTGCTGCTGTTAAAGCGGGTGGACTTGTAGATACTTTGAAAGGAGAAGGACCTTTTACCGTTTTCGCTCCAACCGATGAAGCATTTGCCAAGTTGCCAGATGGTACTGTCGATATGCTTTTGAAACCGGAAAACAAAGACAAATTAGTCGCCGTGCTAACTTATCATGTAGTCGCAGGGAAAGTGATGGCGGCAGACGTTATGAAAATAGACAAAGCGACAACAATTCAAGGTCAAAACGTGATGATAAGCGTAAGCGATGGCACGGTTATGATTAACAATGCGAAAGTGATTGCGGCTGATGTGGAAGCAAGCAATGGTGTAATCCACGTAATTGATACGGTCTTGCTCCCGAAATAATCAAATAGAAAGAAAGTCTCAGGCAAACCAAACTCTTTGAGGGTGTGACAGTTCACACCCTTTTTAACCTACTGGGCTAAGCGTTGAGCATATCCAATTTTACCTACACTAGACATAACGTTAATGGCTACTTAGTGGTTTTCTCCATCACGTAATTAGTCAGCTTAACGCCACGTATTTCGACTTCCTGTTCATTCACTAACTTAAAGCCAAGGTGCTCATAGAAAGGCCTAGCGGTAATACTCACCTCAGAGAAGTATCTCGATACACCACGAAATCGACCAATCTCGAATACATGCTCCATCAAAGCTCGCCCTACACCTTTACCTCGATATTCATGATGACAAAAGAAGTGATCTATCAACCCATTCGGTTGCAAGTCAGTATAGCCAACAATGTGGCCATCCAACTCCGCTACAAAAGGTTGGATACGATGCAGACACTTTTCCCACACCTCGGAGTCAAAGTCACTTGGAGCCCAAGCCTCAACTTGTTCTTGAGAATAGTCACGAACATTAATATTTCGGACGGTATGGAAATAGATCTCCCATAATGCTTTGGCATCACTAACTTGGTAATTTCGAATTCTAACCACGACACAGTCCTTTCATGTATTGCTGATTGCCTATTCACTACTTGATAGCAATACTAACGATAAAACACAGCTAGCCAAATAGTCACAACGTCTCTATCCGTACCAATAACCTTGTGCTTCTCTCTCGCGGCAATATTGATGTAATCCCCTTTAGACAAGGTAACGACACGTCCGTCTTCGAACTCAATAACACCTTGCCCCTCTACCACCATAACCCATTCGTTTTCATCTTGGTCATACCAACCTTGTTCTGGAGAACTGTGCCCATGAGATATTATTCTTTCAATCCGCACATTCTCAGTAGTAATGATGTCGTTGAAGATTTCGTCGGGTATTGACGAAGGCACATTCGAGTAGATATTTGACATCGCTCTCTCCTAATCCTTGTTAGATGAATATGGTGCATTGCTTTATCGTTTTATCTAAAGCCTAGCTTCCTGAGCTCCTGAGCTATAAGCTATAAGCTATAAGCTATAAGCCCTAAGCCACAGCACTTTTTCTGAAATAGAAACGATAATAGCCAACCAAGTTACTGCAGATAAATAGCGCTTCCATCAGTACAGCAGTTGGAGAACCAACTAAGTAATTGTGAACCAACCAAAAGCTAGTTCCGATGATCATCAACTCTCTTAATCGACGGTCATCTTTATTGAAGGCTGCAAAGGTTTGAAATACGGAAGCAAAGCAACTCAATATGCTAGTGAGCCCCGAGTAAGTCACAACCGTTGCGACTACTGACATGGAACTGAACAAATATTTAAATTTGGGTGACGTAGAAAACACGCTCGTCAAATATCGAATAGTGGCGATCGTCATTAGGCTCGCCGCTGTCCATTGTTCAAGAAGAATAAAGTGGCTAGAAATAAGAACGCCTGCAAAAAACAAGCATGTGACGATTTTCTTCCTCTCTTTAAATTGAAAAGACAGAAGATCGAAACAAATAGCAATTGCGACTAATACCTGAGAAAGATAAAAAGCTGACACGATTATTCCTTAAGTAGTGACCTAGCAGATTTAAATTATGACGTTTCCGTTCTAAATAACGACATTACTGTTTTATGAATGATATTGAAGTTTAGACTTTTAAAGTACCACTGATTACGGTGGTTGCAGACCCCATCAGTTTTATACGACCATTCGGTAATAGCTCTGTCGATACATACCCACCGCGGCGCGACGCTTGGTAAGCATTGAAATGCGCTTTGTTTAGTTTCTCGGACCAGTATTGTGTGAGAGCGCAATGCGCTGAACCCGTAACGGGATCTTCGTTAACACCCACCCACGGCGCAAAATAGCGCGAAACAAAATCAAGCTCAGAGTTCGACGACAATGCTGTCACAACAACGCCTCGACCTTTAATACGCTTTAGAGCATCAAAGTTTGGTGATAAATCTAATAAAACTTGTTCGCTGACAACCTCAATAAACTGCTTGGTATCGAACTCACTGTATGACACGACTTGGGCTTCACACAGCCCTAAATATTCAAGCAAATCTTTATTAGTATCCAATCCAAGATCAAGCACAGTACTTGGGAAGTCAAGCTCGATTGTGGAGTCACAAACTGTGGCAGATAGCTCCCCTGAAAGCGTATCAAACGTCACAACCTCACCCACATTGACTAACCCTCTTTCCTTCATCACATGCGCTGTTGCCAACGTACCGTGACCGCATAATTTGACTTCAACTTCTGGTGTGAACCATTTCAACGTCATCGTATTGAGGGCTAAGAATGCCGTTTCTGATACTGCCATCTCTTCAGCAATCGAATACATCAACGACTCTTCTAAAGGTTCTTGTGAAATACAAACCCCTGCAGGGTTTCCTTTAAAAGCTTGAGTTGTGAACGAATCCACTTGATATATCTCTAAATTCACAATGGCTCCTAGCGCTGATATCGAATAGACATTGCAGCCTACAATAAGCACAAACACCCCGTGCTACAAGTGTTCAACAGCAACATTATTAATACTTATTTAAGAACTAAGGAATGATAAACAAGCAGTTATGAAAAGAATTGGTGGATTAAGCTGAGGGTTTAACATCGGGCAGATAAGAGATAAAACGTATCAGCCCTGGTAGGAAACAAGCACACATTCGCGGCACATAGGCATTGTATCGTGCCACAAACGTGAGGTTACTCAGCAATGGTAACTTTATAGAATCTACTGACGTACCAGAGCAGATTTCACAATGGTCAAGCCAAGCAGACCCAACATAACTCCTGTCACTTTATCAATATAGTAAGCAACACGTGTAAACTCTTGACGCACTTTAGGCGTCGATAACAGGAAGATGATCGCCGCATCCCAAATAAAGACAACCACCGTCATCCAAATACCTAGGCCTAGCTTAAACATGAAGCCAATGTCATTGTTCAACACAACCGTGAATAAGCTCAAATAGAACAATAGGTTTTTGGGATTAAGGATTCCAGATAGAAAACCCGTAACAAATTCTTTAAGAAAAGTGGTTTGAATGGAGACACCTTCTTCGACAACATCGATATTACTGTAATTACATTTTTTCGCTCTTATCGCTTGAACTGCAAGGTACACCAGAAACAAACCGCCAATAATTTTTAAAGCGATCATCACTGAAACCGAAGCTGCCAAAATAGAACCGACCCCAATAAGACACAAACCAATATAGACTGCATTGGCACTGGCAATACCGAATGCAACGCCGAGTGCTTTTCTACCCTTATTTTTAACAGCACTCTTTACCACAATCACAAAATCTGGTCCGGGGCTCAATAGCGCCAAAAAGTGAGCAATCGCCACGGTAACAAAAATCCCAACTAAACCTGCATCCATAAACCAACCTCCTGTCGTTCAATTAATGCCCTACTATTGCATAACTAACGAAAAAATGCTCAAGTGGATGAATATATATTTACTAATAACCTAATAATCAAACAAATCCCGTGTTTTCGTCGTGCCAAATCGGAAGTAGATGAGTCATTCGTGCACTTCTTCAGGCGTTCGTCGGTCAAAGGTTGATATCCCCTTGATTTAACATAATGATTTTGTGCTCAAAGCTTACTTTTAGTTCCAATTAGGTCATAGGATTTTCACACCTAGATGCATTGCGTTAGGTTGAACTGAAATTAGAGACCTAAATTTGAGCTATGTCGCAAAATTTGGGCTACGATTTAGTTAAGCAAAGTAGGAAAGGAATCCGTCAGTGAAAGCATTTTATGTTTCTGTTCTTGCGTCATCATCCTTTTTAACTGGCACAGCGTTTAGCCAACAAAATGATATTTATCTCTACAATTGGGATGAATTTCTATCCAATAGCGTCGTGACCCAACTAAGTGACACGTACGGCATTTCTTTGAAACAACAGTTTTTTTCTGATGAGTCGATCAGAGATGAAGTGCTATTGAGCGAACGTCGTGGCGCATTTGAGCTAGTCATTATAGAAAGTGTAAAGCTCAATGCGTTAGCCAAGCAGAACCTGTTTCATAATCTCAGTGAGTTACAACAATCCATTGCTGGTAACATAGATTCACGGTGGGTTGATGGATGTGGCGAGTATGGCATTCCCTACGCTTGGGGGACTGCGGGAATCTTATATCGCAGTGACAAAGTAAACACTCCCACCTCTTGGAACGCTATTCTCGAACCAGACACGAACAGCAGTGGCCGTATAAGTATGTATTACGAACCTACGGATTTGGTGAGTACTGCACTGTTAGCAAATCAATTTGATCCATTCACCAATAATGAGCAAGAACTTCGCGTTGCCTATAAAACCCTGCAAGCTCAAAAGCCACACCTAGAAAGCAACGAATACGTCATCGACTATATTCGCCAACCCGAACGTCTTGCTAACATCGACCTTGCCTACGGTTATTCTGGTGACAGTTATGTACTCAATGATTTGGAGCCTGATGCCTCTTGGTCCTACGCTGTGCCTCAAGAAGGCACAACGTTATGGTTAGAGTGCATTGCTGCGATTAATAACGGAGAGTTGTCTGCACAAGCAACAACGATTCTATCATTCTTGTCGCAACCCGAGATCGCCGCTCAAAACGCAATGGATTCATGGTTTGCAACTCCAAGCTCAAAAGCAAAAGCCTTAACAACACAAGAGTACCAAAATGATCCGGAGCTTTTCCCTAGCAAAGAGGTTTTAGAACGCAGCTATCTGTATCAGCAACTCGAACCCAATAGCATTCAAATTCGTAACCGCATTGTCGACAGTTTGAGATAATTAATGCCAGTATTAAAGAAGCTCTACTTTGTGCTCATTCCTACTTTATTGTTCGTATTTGCAATAGGCGGAATGGTTACTTACAACTTAGCCTCCAACCATGCGAAACACATGTACTTAGACGAGGTGCAATCCGACGTAAACACAGCGCTAGTTGTCGCTGAGTACGAGCAACTTGGTTTATCTTTGCTTGTAAAAGATATTGGTTCATCGCTACAGTTCTTGCGATATATTCAAAACCCTAGTGACTACACAACCTTGTCCCTGCTGGAAAAAAGAGTGCTTCGCGTCTTAAACCAAAGTCACGTTAACCAGTTTGGTCAACGTAACATCTATATCGTTGACCCTAAGTTCCAGTTAACGCTATCTACGTTACGAGCAGACCCTTTCGAAGGGTTAAAAATCCCCGATAACATCTATGAAAAAATCTTCGATATCTATACCTCGTTAATCAATAAAAACGAGCTGTCTCATAAAGGCTTCTCATATATCTCTGTGAGTGGTGAACTTAGATACGCTTACGTTATTGCAATCGACCCTTACTTGCTCCCACAAGACAAACGCGCAAACGACAGCTTAAATCGATACATACTGATTGCAGATGGTCCATTAAAACAACTATCCAACTTACTAATAAAATACAACGATGATGACAATATGCAGCTTCTGATTGAGCCATCATCGAATACTGCACACATAGAGAATACGCAGTTTGTTATCAAATCGTTTGAACAAACCAAAGACAGAATCAAAGTTGAGATGAACAGCCGTCACTTCCTCGCTCAAGTTAATATTCGCGAAAAAAAATTCAATCAGGAAAAATCTATCATTGCTAAGCAGACCTTACTTGGCAGTTTGACGACACTATTCATTATTATGCTCATCGTACACATGGTGGTGCGCTACCAATTAGTACGTCCACTCAGAGAGCTGCTACACGAGATATCGATTGGCGGACTTAAACTGAGGTATTTCAAGCGTTCATCCGGGCACAGTGAAATTGATGGTTTGAAGAACGCTTACATTGATTCACTCACGGAATTAAAGTTCGAAGCTGAATTTGATCAATTAACTAAATTAGCCAACCGACGCTCGTTCATCCGACACCTCGATGTGCGTCTAAAAAGCTCGATAAGCCCTCATTGCTATCTGGTTTGCTGGGACATTATCGATTTCCGTAAAATCAATGACTTATATGGTGCAAAAGTAGGTGACAATGTACTCGTTAGTCTGGCCAAAACACTAAGAGAAACCCTGCAGAATCAACAATCCTCTTTCGGCTTCAGTTGCAGCGACTATTCAGTTGCAAGGCTAGGAGGAAACCAATTCATTGCCATATTGGAAATGGGTGAGCACCAATCAATAAACGAAGAAATTGAGAACATTAACAACACCCTAACAGGCACGACTTTCCTCGATTACTATGGTTTCAGGCTTTCAATTGCAACAGGTGTACTACCCGTCGATACCCCTAAGTTCGAGGAGATATGGCACCGATGCATCGATGAGATGCTGATTAATGCCAAAGCGCACAGTGATGGAGAAAGCCGAATCGTTTACGGCGAAGAACTACTTCATTCACTAGAAAGACATGACGTTATCGAAAAAAGGCTATTGGAGTGTTGTGAAAGCGACAACTTTGAACTTCGCTTTATGCCTATTTTCAATGCTAAGACACTTCAGATTGACGGAGCAGAATGTCTGATTCGCTGCCCTGCTCTATTTGATATAAAGGCTGGCCCGGATGAGTTTATTCCGGTCGCCGAAAGAAGTAACTTGATATCCAAACTCGACATGTGGGTCATTAGTACCGCAATAAAAAGCTATAAAGAGCTCTCTGAAATTCACAAGTACACAGGTAGCTTATCAATAAATATATCAGCAATGGAACTTTACAATCGTAACTTTGCCGACAATATTCGAAAGGTAATCGAGCGTTATCAAGTACCACCAGCCAACATCATTATAGAAATTACCGAAACCAGTTACGTTAAAAGCAGTAAACTTACAGTGCAGACTATCGAAAGTATCAGGAGCTTAGGTTTAAAAGTGTCTCTTGACGATTTCGGTACAGGCTATACAGCTTTTAACCAACTTCTTCACTACCCTGTCGATGAGCTTAAAATTGATAAAAGCTTTATCGATAATATCGTCGACGACAAAGCTGACCGAAAGATGGTCGAATCCATGGTTAACTTAGGGCACTCTTGTGACACCTTCGTTGTTGGTGAAGGTGTCGAGTCTCTCGAACAATATCATCACCTTAAAAAAGCCAACTGCGACCTAATACAGGGGTATTTTTTCAGCCAACCACTCACTTACATTGAGTTCATTGAATTTGTTCGTGACCACAATCCGCAGACTATTCTGGATCAGCAAGCCCTTTTAGAACCAAGCTCTAACGAAAGGATTGTGGCACTCAATCAGAAACAGTAGTCGTATTCCGAAAGCATGACTACTTAATAACCACGACCAAACCTTGTAGAGGCTTAGCCTTGCATCGAGGTCAACAGTTCCATCATGTCTTTAGAGCTTATGTTCTTCTTGTGCCTCACTACGGCGTCAATCATTAACTCTAAGTTACCTGCAGGGATGTAATCACTAAGCACATCGTTAAACTTGTCCTGAATTTCGTCACTCGCGTACAAATGATCAGGAATGAAGAATAAGAACTGGCTTCCACTGCTTCGGAATGAAATGGTGCTTTCAGGGATCTTGGTGGTCAAAGACTTAGCAGCCGAGCTCACCACAAGGTCCCCATATTCAAGGCCATATTTTTGATTAATCTCGGTAAGATTTCTGATTCGGACAAAATAGAGATCAAAGTTTTTGTCCTTCGAGTAGCTATTCTTAACAAATTTCATCAACGAAATTCGATTGCGAAATCCTGTAATAAAATCCGTAGAGTAGAGCTTTCTTTTAATAGAAAAATCCATATGAAAAATAATCCCAGTCAATAACAAGATGCCAACAAGAAAAACGCTACTGATCCGATGAACGGTAACCAAGTTATCAACCATTGAGGTGTTTTCTTCAATCACAGGGCTTTGTAATCGAAACTTGTCATTAATAAAATCGACGAGTGTGTGGTAGCAAATATCGACTTTTTTCTGCAGAGATTCCTTGGGCAACAACCCTTGGCTCACCAGTTTAATTGAGGATTCCAAGCTCTTAAATTTATCAAATTCCGCACTAAAATAAGGTTTAAAGTTTGCTGACTTGATGAAATTGGAGGACTCAGTACTGTTAATTAATATGTCAAAACGGCTCCACGTAATATCGTACGCTAACCATAACTCATCATAATCAATAGTTTCAGAACGGCTTACCATCAAGAAATTGGCGTATTCTTTCACCAATTGAAAAACGAACCACGTTGCCTCATTTTGTCGGGTGGAAAAACTCTTATTGATATCGTTAATGCGGGTCACACTGTAGATATTAATGGTGAGTACCACTGCCGCTAAAGATAACACGACGACTTTAATTGCAGTCAATGACAACAGCTTTTTCATACTAAGTCCTTACAAATGAATATCGCGTATCTGCCAGATCATCTTGGCATGGAAGTCAGTGTTATCAATGTCTGGAGTCGAAGAAAGTGGATATATCAACCAGTACGGACCTTTTTCTCTGACTGACATAAATTGGCCATTCTGTTTAATCGCAATGATCGGCTGGTAGTCGTCAAAGTCTTCTTTGGGCACCGCTATTTTATAGTCGTTTAGTGCAACAAAAGTTACCTGCGAGGCCATGGGTAAATCCATAGTTTCAAGCACCGTTTGTAAGGCCACACCACTATAAACCAATTCACCATCCAGCCAAGGTAATGACGTGGTGATTTCTTTTTGAGGAAGCAATAACAGCTGTTCTCGACTGAATTGATGCTTTTGCCCTAAGTGATCGAATATTGTCAGTTCCGATGCTGCAAAAATAGAAAATGAACACAGTGAAAGTATAAACAGAAGTGCAGCTCTCATTTTAAACTCCATTTTAAAAGGTCACTAATTTGAGTCTAGTTCATATTGGTCATTTGACTTGCTGAGACATTGCCTATTTTCTCAATGATGCAGTTCGAATCTTTCTCAAATAATGTTTCATTCCTGTAACCAAGTGCGAACAACACCTTCCCCTTATCTCAATAAGACTTTAATTAGCGTTCATACAAGTAATCCCCGCTTTTTAAAGGCAATGAGTAATCCAATCTTGCCACTGAATACGTACTGACTAACAAAATTGACAATAAATATGAGTCACTAAGTAGCGAGAACGCTTATGCATGCATAACCTTTACACCAAGGTGATTGTTTTCTGAGGGTCATCAAGCACTCGCTCTTTTCTTCAATAAGGGAATACGTAATGAGATTAAATAAGCAAAAGTTTAACCCCATAACCGCACTTTCCATTCTGCTAATGACGGCTGTCATGAATCCAGTTTACGCAGAATCCAACGACGAGCAGTTCGAGTTAGGAAAACAAAAAGCCAAGGTGTGTATGACTTGTCATGGCGTTGATGGTATCTCAACTCAAGATCCCTACCCAAACCTTCGAGGCCAAAAAATAGGGTATCTCATTTCCTCACTGAAAGATTATCAGACAAGGGAAAGAACCAGTGGTTTGGCGATTCTCATGCAGCAACAAGCTGACACACTTTCAGATCAAGACATCCGAGATATCTCCTACTTCTATTCAATGCTCGGCAAGGATTCAAGTTCAGTTAGCGACTCAAAAACAGACAGCAATTCAAAACTGTAGGCAAGGAGCCTTGTTATGGAACAAGTGACAACGCAGTACAGCATCAAGGTCGTGAGATACTTTATCATCGCCTCTTTAATCTGGGCGATTGTGGGTATGATCATCGGCGTGATCCTCGCCGCTCAATTGTATTGGCCTGTGCTCAATTTCGATTCTCAATATTTCCAATTTGGTCGTCTTCGCCCTCTGCATACCTCAGGCGTTATTTATGGGTTTGTGGTGAACATTTTAATGGGGACTTCACTCTATATTGCCCAACGAACTGGCCATTGCGAGCTGTTCAATAAAAGCCTGTCGTGGATGGTCTTTTGGGGGTGGCAACTTATTCTACTGTTCGCAGTCATCTCCTTGCCTGGGGGCCACACTAGCTCAAAAGAGTATGCGGAGCTTGAGTGGCCAATCGATTTAATGATTGTACTGGTGTGGGTGCTCTATGCAGTGTTGTTCTTTGGCACCCTAGCCAAGCGTAAGGTGAGCCACATCTTTGTGGCTAACTGGTTTTTCGCTGCTTTCATTATCGTTGTTGCCATGATTTTCATTGTGAACAATCTTGCGATGCCGGTCTCGGCCATGAAGTCCTACTCCGTATTCGCAGGTGCTCAAGATGCGATTGTTCAATGGTGGTGGGGACATAATGCCGTTGGTTTCTTACTGACCGCAGGTGTGATTGGTATGAACTACTATTTCATACCTAAAGCGGCGGACCGACCTATCTACTCATACCGTTTGTCTGTGATCCATTTCTGGGGCTTGGTCGGCTTTTACACATGGGCCGGAACGCACCACTTAGTCTACTCTTCCGTTCCCATCTGGATTCAGAACATCGGAATCGTGATGTCATTGATCCTGTGGCTCCCTTCTTGGGCCGGTGCGTTTAATAGCGCAATGACCCTTCTACAAAACAAAGAAAAGCTGAAGTCCGACTACATTCTTTTATTCTTTTTCTCAGCGGTTCTTTACTACTGCTTGGCAACATTCGAAGGCCCGCTACTTGCTATTCGCTGGTTCAACATGGTGGCACACAACACCGAATGGATAATCGGCCACGTACATTCCGCAGCACTCGGATGGGTGGGAATGTCAGGGATAGCGGTTTTTTACTATTTCATTCCGCGCTTATGGGGCCAAACCGATCTTTGGTCACGACGACTGATTAAGTGGCACTTCTGGCTTGCTCATGCTGGCGTCGCCATTTATGCGATTGCGCTTTGGGTTGCGGGTATCGGTGAAGGTTATATGTGGCTCGCTCAAAATGAAAATGGCGAACTGATATATAGCTTTGTAGAGGCTATGGACTTTAAAGCACCTTGGTTGTTCTTACGATTCTTTGGTGGTGCACTGTTTGTTCTGGGTTTATTCCTAATGGCATTTAACTTATTTAAAACCGTTCGTATGCCAGTAGTACATAACGCTAAACACGCCGTTAATGAGGGAGCTTGAATGATGAGTAAAGACTTTACACATTCAATCGTCATTTTAATTTTGACCACCGTTGTCGTCGCTTCCTTCTCTCTGTTGGTTTGGGTAGTGCCTAGCATTGTCCGTGGAGACGATATTGCCAAAGGCAGCTTAGCGATGCCACTCACACCGATAGAGTTAGCAGGCCGAGACATATACATCAGTGAAGGCTGCCATGTGTGTCACACCCAAATGGTTCGTCCTCTAGAGCCTGAAGTGAAACGTAATGGTCGCCCAAACAAAGAAGCAGACGACATCTACGAATTTCCTAACTTGTGGGGTTCTAAGCGTACAGGTCCGGACCTCACTAACTTAGGAAGAAAGTATTCTGACCAGTGGCATGCTATTCACTTAATTGATCCTCGAAAAGTCGTACCGACATCGATCATGCCCGCCTACCCTTGGTTATTTGAACAGACTCTGTCTGGCGACGACATAAGCGACAAAATGGAAACCCTCCGCATACTTGGCGTTCCTTATACTGACCAAGAAATAGGTGACGCCCGATTACAAGTAAGAGGGAAAACCAAAGGTGAAGCTCTGATCCGCTATCTACAAAGCCTTGGTAAAGATACGTCACAGGAGGTATCACAATGAGTGCATTTTGGAATCTATGGGCGGTAATTTTAACCTTAATCTTTTTCGTTCTTATGGTGTCTGTTGTCGTTAAATATTGGCGTAGCAATCACCAAGCCGATCAAGACCACACCCTTGGTACTTTTGATGGCATTGAAGAAAAAGATGCGCCACCGCCAAAACTACTCTTTGTCAGCTATGCTATTGCCTTTCTATTGTCTGCTGGCTATTTGGTGCTCTACCCCGGGCTTGGTGAATGGGAAGGGTTAGTCGATTGGAAGCAAAGTGACGACAAACTCAGCTCACCCAGCACAACGTTAAACGAGCAATTCTCTCAAACAACGGAAAACACCCTCGAAGGATTGTCTGGCATACCCGAAATAGTAAACAGCGGACAAATCTTGTTCCAAACTCACTGCGCGGCTTGTCACCGCGACAACGCTCAAGGTCAGAAACACTTCCCTAACCTTATTGACCAAGAATGGCTATATGGTGGTAGTGATGAAGCGATCATTCATTCGATCGCCAAAGGGCGAAATGGCGCGATGCCGGGTTGGAGCGAGATAATGCGCCCCGATGAAGTGGCTAAGGTTTCTTACTACTTAGCTTCGCTCAATCAACGCCATACCGATGTTCCAGAAGTAAAAGTTAAAGTCGGCAAAGAGCTGTTTGCAAAATATTGTTCATCTTGTCACGCCGATGGTTCTATCGCGAATCCGGCGATCGGCGTCCCTGATCTTTCCGACGATATTTGGCTGCATGGCGGCAGTATTGAAGAGATTCAGCACACTATCAACAAAGGCTTGAACAACCTGATGCCTGCGTTTGATAAACAGCTTACGGAAAACGAGATACTCGCACTGGGTGCTTACATTCGACACGCGGGCTCAGAGCAACAGCAAAGACTCGCGAATCTAGAAGCTCAGTCTGTTGAACGTGGTGAATATCTCGCTTATGCCGGTGACTGCGTTGCGTGTCATAGTGCCGAAGGTGGCGAACCTTTTGCTGGTGGGCTGCCTTTTGTGACCCCTTTTGGTACCGTTTATTCAACCAATATTACGCCACACACAACGGAAGGTATTGGGACTTACGACTTTGAGGACTTCCGAGCTGCATTAGTCGCCGGCAAGGGTAAGAACGGTTATCTATACCCTGCTATGCCGTACACCTCTTATCAATACCTCACCGACCAAGACATGGTCGACTTGTGGGAATACATGCAGTCAATCACCGCGGTGCCTCGTCGCAATGACGACAACAGCATGATGTTCCCATCGAACATTCGCTTAGGTTTGCTTGGCTGGAACATCGTCTTTATGGATACCGACCCGATCGACTACCAAGTGCCTGAAGAGCTTAAAACGGAAGTCGAAAACGTCGAGAAATGGCAGCAAGGGAAATACTGGGTGGCTGGCCTTGGCCACTGTTCTGAGTGCCACACGCCACGAAACATTGCCCAAGCGCTGATACCAGAACGTATTTTCCAAGGTAACTTGATTGACGGTTGGAATGCGCCCGATATCACGGCCAATGAGCTGTACATCGATGGTTGGGATGAAGCGACACTCACCGATTTCTTACACACGGGTCACTCAGACAAAGGGACTGCTTTTGCGGGCATGGCAGACGTAGTGAAAAACAGCCTAAGCTTGATGACGCGTGAAGATATCGAGTCGATGTCCTACTACCTACTCAGCGGTGACATCAACAACACCATTAGCAGTGACGCCGTTCCGTTGCAGCCCAAAGGGTTTGACGAAGACTCTTACGCGACTGACATTTACACCACGTATCGCCAGACATGTGGAGCCTGTCATGGTGACGATGGTAAGGGACGTGACCCTATCGCCCCTACTCTGTTGAATAACGGCATCATCATGCACAGCGATCCATTCAACACCATCGCAGTAACTGTGCGTGGCCTACAACCCACCTATCTCGACAAAGACAGAAACTTCATGCCAATGGCAAGCTTTGAAGATGTGCTGTCGGATCAAAGATTGGCTGAGTTGATCACCTTCGTGCGATTGCACCTTGGAGATAGAGAGGAACCAGTAACGGCAGAGCACGTTCGAGAGGTAAGAGAAACTCTTGAAGCTGCAGGTTACGCTGGAGGGTTACACACCACACCTGAAATGTACGAAAGTCGAGATAAGAACATTAACATTCGCTAGGTTCTGTACGTATTCAATTTACTCGGTAAGCAGCAACAATACGTTACTTCTATCACGGCTTAATCAATTAAAAGGAGACCAGCGTGTCTCCTTTTCTTTGTTATCAAGCCGACACTCTAAACGATTGAGACCACAACACAATTATAACTAACTGATTACACAATTAAGCAGAGCTGCACACAATGCGATCAATCTCGCAGAACAAATACAGTACCAGGTGCATAATACGCAAAATTTTATAAAGGTGCAGCAGAGGACAGATATGGATACAACTACACTCATCTACGATACATTGGAAGGTCTGTCGAGCGCAAAGCCACAGCAACACGCTCAAATCCGCCAAAATCTATATAACCAATTAGATTTATCATTTGAGAAGCAGTTGGCTTTGTATTCATCAGTTCTTGGTCCAGCAAGTGCTGGTAGATTGACCGATTTGGATAGCGCAGTGATGTCTGCACGCAAGATTGTTGGCTTAGAAAACAGCTAAGTAATCTTCAACCGCTCTCAACTTTAACGCTGCCACTGTGCAGCGTTTTTTATGGATGCCATTTACGATAAGTACCGTTGGTTACGATGAATGCAGTTAGGTACGATAAATGCAGTTAGGTACGATAAATACTGTTAGTTAAGATCAGTTCAATAAGGTCTGTTTTTCAAGTTACACGCATTCTCATTTGGTTAATCTTATGTTCCATTTTTAACAGGTGTGCAACCTCAACAATGGCGCTAATGTTAGTAGCACGTTAACCACACATCGGATTGAAGAATCATGAGAGTACTTATTGAATATACACAAACAGGCAAATACCGTGATCATGCGTGGGAAGCACTAACTATTCGTTCCAAGGGCGAAGTTCAAGCTGTGACTCCCTCTTATGCGGCTCAACTTATCGAACAAAACCGCGCCAGCTTATCGACCACCGAAAATCAAGATATCGTCATCCAACCTTAATGGCTTCAAGGGCTACCCCTCCTAGTTCCTTAAATCGAATAGTTCGATGACATAAAAAAAACGCTGCACGGATGCAGCGTTTCCTTGTTTCTAGCGTAGATAGCCTCTAACGTACATAATTTTCGTAGATAGCTTCTAACATAGATAGCTTCTAACGTAGATAACCTACGCAGAGAGTTTGATTATTTTGGCAGGTTCTCTAACGCATCAACCATCGTCATTAACTTATCGACAATTCGTTCACCATCCATTCTCAAACCATTGTGCTCATACTCGTTGGTAATCCACGCTTTTGAGTTTGGAATGTTCTCCAGCGTTTCGCGGCTGTAATCCAGCTCAACGTACATGTCATCCGCGTAAACCGCACACGCCATTGGAACCGTATTCTTACTCAGCTGTTCTGCGTTGTACAAGGTGCCCCAGTCCGACTTCTCGGCCAACATGTTTGCCGCTTCGCGTAATGGCTTCAACGTTTCTAGTTGGTCGAACATCCATGGGTACACCATTTCTCCGGTAAACCAGAACTCGCAACCCGATTGGTAGTTAAAGTGTGGGTACTGCTCGCGTACTCGGTGTGCAGACCAGTTAGACGCTGCACCTTGGCAGTAAATCGATTCATGCAAAATAGCGTAGATTGGGTTCGTTAGGTAGCCCTGCTCTTGCTGCATTTGATTTAAGAAGCTGTAGCTCAACTGCTTTTGACCATTCACTTCAACAAACGCACTTTCCAGTGTGAAGTACATAGGAAGGTTCGCTTCGCCGCCACCAAGATTAATGCCAATAAGCTGGAACTGTTCAACGGTAAACACCTGACCGTTTGGCAGTCTCACATCATTGTTAAGCAGGTAATCAGAGATCTCACGACACATAGCTTGTGCTAGTGGGAACTGAGCAAAAAAGGCTCTGTTTTTGTCTTCTACACGCTTGTAAGTCGCACGATAAACATCGTCAGCTTCGCGCTCAATAGACGGAATGCCGCCCGTCACATAACAGCGCTGCAAGCTCTGTGGAAACAGTGACAAATAGCTCAGTGTACAGAAGCCACCGAAGCTTTGACCAATCGTCGACCATTGTTTAACACCGAATTGCTCACGAATCGCTTCGGCGTCACGAACAATGTTATCCGCTCTGAAATGCGTTAAATATTCGACTTGTTGTTCTGGAGACAGATGGGCCAATGTTTCATGGCTGATCACCGTGCTATTGCCAGTACCACGTTGGTCAAGAAGCAGAACACGATAGTTTTGTAATGCACGCTTTAGCCAACCTGATTGACCGCTCACTCGTGGAGATGGAAAGCCTGGGCCGCCCTGAAAGTAGATAAGCCACGGCAGCTCTTGCGCATCTTTAGCGAGATCAACCAGCTCACGTGCGAAGACTTGGATCTGTTGTCCATCTTTGGCTTGGTAATCGAGTGGCAACTCAAAAGAGTGCTGACGATACAGGGTGGTTCCATCAATAAAGTTAGCTTGCACGCTTCATTCCTTTTATCTGATTCTAATGTCATCGGTACGAATAAAAATGGCGCCCGTTGGCACCTAGAATTAGCAAGATACGCATAGTGGCTTGTAAAAGAAACCGTTTGTTTAACATGAATGTGAAGGTGCTTCGTTTAATTGTTCAATTACCTCTCAACGGGTAACAACGTGTGTCAAAACAGTCAATTTAGAATAGGTAAATCCAGCGAGAGATCAAAAGAGTGAAGCAAAAAAAGAGGGACAAATAAAAAGAGCTTAACGAGGTGAGGATACGTTAAGCTCTTTGGTTTTATCTGTTTTGATAAACTAACTAGCTTACTCGCTGATAATCTATCGAACCTGTTAGTTCTAATGAACCTATTAAATCTAGCGACTACGAAGCCGTCAGTTCACCTGCACCTTGAGTCGAACGTTCGCTGCTCTGAACTAAAATTGCGGTAGCAGTCTCTTTCAGTGCTGCCCACTCCCCATCATCAACCTCAATGCCATCGTTCCACGCTTTCTCTTGAGTTTTAAAAAGCGCTTCTGATTCAATGTGTGTTTGGTAGCCATCTGACAAACGTTCGATATCGAAATCCTGGACGGAAAGTTCGATGGTCATATTGTGGATATGTTCGTACGATACCAGTGGCAAATCTGATAAAAACAGTTCCGGAGCAACGCAACCACGATTAAGAACATACAAAGTGCTCTTAGGGTTAGAACCGTTATCCCAACGTGCCATGCACGCAATACCTTTCGCAGCTAACTTTACAAGCTCGCTGTACGCCAACCAACGGTTGTGGCAATTATTTAACTCAATTTTCAGCGTCTTTTTACCGACCATTTTTTCAATGGCGTAATCGATAACCACAGGAAGGTGACACGCTAAGCTCGCCTTGTGCAGGTCGACTTCAACAGTGTTATCGCTGCGCACTTGAATGTCTACAGGGCAATCGTCTTCTAACCCCATAAAGTTGCTCGCATTATTAAAATGACGAACACCATCCAAGCCAACCATCTGTAAATCTGCCACCATGTTCGCTATCACATCGGCTTCACCACATGTACGACGCATACCCAAAAAGGCTTTATTAACGGCCGCTACCAGTTCATTGTGAGAAACGATCATAACGATTTACCTCCATGTTGAGCGTTGATATGTGTAGGAACTTGATTTGAGTCAGCGAGCTCCGCTTCACTTGGTGCTTCACTTGGTAAGACTGGGAACACCCATTCGTCCTGATGAATTTCATCAAGCAGTGGCGCACCTTGGAAAAACGTCACTCGTACCCAACGATCTGAGCGAGGATCAAATTTAGTCGCACCAAACATTGCTAGCTTACAACGCAGTAAGTGCATTGGTGGCGAATCTTGATGCAGCACATTCATTTGAATGTCGCCCATCGCTTTGTTACCTAGCGTCCACACACGGCGCGCAATTGCACGGTGTTGCGGCTGTTTAACAAGGAATTCGGCCAATGAAAGCTCAGGCGCAAATTGCAATAAAGCATGGTACAAACGATAAGCTTGACGGCCAATATCCAACGGCAGTTCACGCTCTTCACCCAACTCTTCGCCTCGAACTCCGAGCCTTGGCTCTTCTTTGTCTTGAGAGCGATACCAGAACCAGTAGTTGTTTTCTGCTTTAGTAAAGTCGGTCGTGATCGCCCAACGGTACTTTTCTTCTAGTACAACCAGAAGGTCTTGAATCTTTTTGCCGCTAGGAAGCGACAGTGTTTCGCTGCAATTCATTTGCTCTTGATGGGCGTCCACTAATTCTGGGTACAATTCCATCAAACATGAGATAAGGATTTCTTGGGCTTCCATACTCATTTGCTTAGATTGCTCGACTAACTGCGACCATGTATCGCACAGGCTGACAGAAGCTTCTAATGATTGTTCTGTGTGCTTCAAATCATCAACAGCAGCTTTGTTCAGCTCTTGTTGTGTTTCATTGATAGTAACGACTTGTTCTAAATGACAAATCGCTTTTTTAACTAAGGTACGTAGTGGCCCGATCAACGCCGTATTAGTCTCACTGGACAACACGCCCGCCAATGCATGTTCACGGGTCGTCATCCACTGATCGACAATACTAGGGTGGTTAATAAGGTATGGCGCCATGCCTAAACCAGTTGCATTACCAACACCAAGGTAACGTTGTAATCCTCGATGCAAGGTAATCGCTTGTTCACCGCCTTGTTGCTCTGCTAGGTAATGAACCCAGTCTAAGCTGAACTCACGCAGCATATACACCGCACACATTTGAGCGCTAAACGACTGATTGAAATCTTCATTTTTCTCTAAGATTTTAAAATCAGCGATGCCAAATTTGCCATTACCATAAACGGCAGTGGTTCGCAGGATGTAGCCTACTTCAGCCAGTTCTTTGGGCGTTGGTTGAACACCTTTAGCCAGGTGACTAACGATATGTTCAAACACACGTACACTTTTGTTTGCACGCGCTAAAACAAGCACATTGTTAGGATTACGGCCGGCTTCTTGAAGCGGTACATTCGCACGAAGTCTTTCAAGTAGGGTGACATCAACATCACCAAGAACAAGTGCAAACGTTACGTCCCACTTTTCAGCAATTACACGGTCATTTCGTTCGTCATCTGCAATCTCATCGCAGAAAACAACCAGATGATAAACATGGTTTGGCGTCGCAAGCTTATAGATAACATGACCAAAACCTTGAGCGTCTAATTGCCACTCATGTTTCGTCACTTTCCATTCTTGCTGGGCCATTTTACGAATCAGAGTTCTAACGAAGCTGATACGTGTTTGGTGCATTGCACCTAGCCTTTCCGGTGCCATGACGACAGTCGCGTCACGTAGTGCTGATTCAGTGTAGGTAGAACGATGTGCATCCATTTTGCTCACCACCTTATAGTTATAGGATTTTGCTAGCCATTCAGAACCGATCGTTGCCATCATTTGAAGCATTCGTTTTTACAGTGTGTTGGTTAGCTTTCACGTTATTTGGGGTAAGTGAACTCACCCCTTATTATTTGTCCTGACTAGATCGATTGACCTAAATACGTGCCGCCCGGTGTATCTTCACCAGTACGGGTTTCCTCTTCCTTTCGGAATCTTGTGTCAGCCTTCTTTCAAAGGCTGACACCTTGTTTCTCTTTCATTTTTAGAGAGCGTTTTCTCTGCAGGCTCTTTTCTTTACAGACCCTGCTCTTTTATAAACTCGGCTCTTCTACAAACCCTGTTCTTTTGCCATCTTGATTGCGATTTGAGGCGCATTCCAGAGCGATGGCAGTAAGATTATGGACACTGGTACCGCTGTGATTACGATGAACGATTGCAGCGCTGAAATGCCGCCAGAACCTAGGGAAATCAGAATCAATGCCGTTACCCCCATCATCACACCCCAGAAAGTACGAATAATTGCGTTAGGCTCAGTCTCACCACTGACTACCACACTGATGGTGTAAGTCATCGAATCACCGGTCGTTACGATGAAGATCGTGGTTAAGATCAAGAACAGAATAGAGATAAGCATTGGCATAGGTAGCTGCTGAGTTACCGCCAGTAGCGCGCCTGGTAAGTTGAAGCCTTCGAACGCTTTACTTACGCTGCCTGGATCTGCAATTTCGAACGCAAGACCAGAGCCACCAACAATCGTGAACCAGAAGCAAGTTACAAACGGTGCGATAAGGCTAATGGTTGATACCAATTGGCGAATACTACGACCGCGTGAAATACGAGCGATGAAGATTGCCATCATTGGGCCGTAACCTAAGAACCAACCCCAGAAAAACACTGTCCACCAGCTTAACCAACCTTCATCACCACGGTATGTTGCCATTGGGATGAAGTTATCTATCATGCTGCCTACACCTTGAATGTAGCCATTGAAGATGAAGTTCGTTGGACCGAAGATAAGGATGTAAATCATCAATGCCATTGCTAAAATTACGTTGTAACGACTTAGCATTTGCATTCCGCGGTTGAGACCACTTAATGCCGACAATGTGTAAAGCACGATAGCGAACAAGATAATGATTAGCTGAGTTGTGAAGCCATCTGGAATACCAAACAGTTCATTCAGAGCGTAGCTGACTTGCAAGCCCAAGAAGCCAATCGGACCGATAGTACCCGCCGCTACAGCGACAATACAACATGCATCAATCAGTGCGCCGGTATGGCCTTTCAGTGCTCTTTCGCCCAAAACTGGGTAAAGCAAAATACGAGGTTTAAGAGGCAAGCCTTTGTCGTAGTGAAGGTGCATAACCACGATAGACGTTAAGCTGCCCACAATAGCCCATGCTAGGAAACCCCAGTGCATGAATGATTGTGATAAAGCATTCACTGCGCCTTGCTGTGCGTTTTCTTGTGCACCATACAACGGTGGTGGGTTAACGTAGTGTGCGATAGGCTCTGCTGCCGCCCAAAATACACCACCGCCCGCAAGTAGCGTACAGAAGATGATTGCCATCCAACGGAAGCCATCCATTTCAGGTTTCGCGATGCCGCCTAGGATAACCTTGCCTGTTCGCCCTGCCGCCAGGCCAAGACCAATAAGAAAAGTCAGAAGAAGAAGCATTTGCCAATAAGGGCCGAACACTTTTACCGACCAAGCAAAGCCTGTATTTACTAAGCTTGATAGCAGCTCGCCATCAAATAAAGCAAGCGCCACGAACAGAGCGATAAAACCGCCGCTGTACCATAATGCTGGGTTGGTAAGTCCTAATTTGTCTGAAGTCGATTCAGACTGGTTTGTGTTACTCGTTTTGTTGCTTGCTGTGTGTGCTTGACCCGCATTTACGTTTGAAGATTTCACGCTATTGGTTAAATCAGACATACTCTGACTCCAGAGGTTTCTTTGCAGCTGTCATTTTAATGATGACTACAAGAGGTGTATTTAACACCTGCCCTATTGTTTTTTGTGTTGGGCAGGCTAATCCATGTTTGGGTTACCGCGTTGCGAAATAGACCGTTGTTCCTTTTGAATAGTTAAATTGGTAACAACAGCACTTCTAAATGAAGGTTAATTAGAAGGCTGCTAATTCGATGATTACTAGTGAGAAAGCACTTAACCCTTACTTTGAGGCTCTAGGCCATCTTTCAAGAAGTTAAACCAGTTTTCTCCCAAGACTTGCCCAGCTTCAGACTCGCTGAAACCATGACGCATCAATCCGTTATAAATATTTTCCATACCCGCACTACCACAGAACCAAGGCAACGCATCTGGCCAACCTGAGTTGTTCGCAGAGCCTTCACCGTAGTCCATTGCTTTAGACCAACGACCATTTCTCATCCATTCAAGAACGGCTTGAGGTTGGTTTAAGCATAGGTCACTACCAATACCTAGGTGTTCAACGCCAACCATGTCAGCGGTAGTCGCAACCATTTGGCAGAAATCTTCCAACGTACATTGGCTGCCATTTGGTAGGTGGAATGGGTATAAGCTGAATCCGATTAAGCCACCGCGTGCGGTTAGGGCTTTAATCACATCATTTGATTTGTTTCGTAGTGCATCATGAGCAAACGTTGGGTTCGCGTGGCTGATACAAATAGGACGAGAAGACAGGTCAATCGCTTCAAGTGTTGAGCGTTCAGCGCTGTGTGACATATCGATGATCATGCCAACTCGGTTCATCTCTTCGATCGCTTGCTTACCAAAGCGAGTAATACCTGTGTCGTTCTTCTCGTAGCAACCCGTCGCCAATAAACTCTGGTTGTTGTACGTCAGTTGCATGATCAAAAGACCTTGCTGACGCATTACTTCGATAAGACCAATCTCATCGTCGATTGGAGAACAGTTTTGAGCACCTAGAAAAATGCCGACTTTGCCTGTCGCTTTTGCAGTTTCCACATCAGCCATTGAATGAATCGGCATGATAATGTCTGCGTTCTGCTCGAATCTTAAGTTCCATTCTGCAAAGCGAGATAAGGTTTCACGAGCTGTCTCGTGGTAAACCGCGGTAGCGTGAACTGCTGTAATGCCGCTCGCCTTTAGTGTTTGGAAATATTCTCTGTTCCAATTGCAGTATTGCAATCCATCTATAACAATCCGTTGCTGGTACATAACCACTCCTATTGAAAGCTCAGTGTTCTAGCTCGGTTTTGAAAACACGCTCAAATAACATGTTTTCAAAAATGGGTTAAATCACTTGTCTAATTCGTTTGCTGCTTTGGTTGGGATGTTGGCCTGACTCGGTGAATCAGGCCAATTCGATAGCTGGATAGCTAGAGACTTAATATCTTCAGCTATCCAATTCTTATATAGAAGTTGATTAGTAAGGACGCTGGTAAGCTGTCTTCACTACTGTGTAGAACTCTTTCGCGTACTGACCTTGCTCACGAGGACCGAAGCTAGACTCTTTACGACCACCAAACGGTACGTGGTAATCGGTGCCTGCTGTTGGTAGGTTCACCATCACACAACCTGTTTGCGCTTGTTGCTTGAACATTGCGCTAGTACGTAGGCTTTGAGTAATGATGCCGCCCGTTAGACCAAAGCGAGTATCGTTTGTTGTCGCGATAGCTTCTTCTAGGTCAGCTACACGAATCACGCTTGCCATTGGTGCAAACACTTCTTCTTGGTTCACTTCCCAATCGTTCTTAGTATTCAAGAACAGCGTTGGAGACATGTAGAAGCCTTCATGTTTCATGCTTAAGCGTTCACCACCAAATGCTAGCTCACCGCCGCTTTGACGTGCTTTCTCAACCCAACCTAGGTTTGCTTCAAGTTGGTTACCGTCAACAACAGGGCCCATGAACACACCGTCTTCTAGTGCGTGACCCACTTTAAGCTCGCTCATACGTTTGATCAGTGCTTCAACGTATTGGTCGTGAATGCCATCCATAACCACTAGACGAGAAGATGCTGTACATTTTTGACCCGCGCCAGAGAACGAACCTGCGATAGTCGCATCAACAGCTGTTTGGATATCCGCATCATCAGCAACCACAAGTGCGTTCTTACTGCCCATTTCTAGTTGGCAACGAACGAAGTTTGGCGCTGTAGCCGCCGCAACCTTACGACCTGTATCAACAGAACCGGTAAAGCTCACACCATTCACTTCTTTAGAGTTGATCAGTGCATCACCTACTTTTGAACCACTACCTAGAACAAGGTTAAACGTGCCTGCTGGCATGCCTTGACGGTGGATAATCTCAGTTAGCGCAACCGCACTTGCTGGTGTTAGGTTTGCTGGTTTCCAGATAACGCTGTTACCGAAAGCAAGCGCTGGAGCGATTTTCCAAGCAGCAGTCGCGGTCGGGAAGTTCCAAGGAGAGATGATGCCGATAACACCCACCGCTTCACGAGTCACTTCTACAGAAACGCCTGGGCGTACTGATTCTGCGTTGTCGCCAATTTGACGAAGCACTTCAGCCGCAAAGTACTGGAAGAACTGGCCTGCACGGTAAATTTCGCCACGACCTTCAGCAAAAGGCTTACCTTCTTCACGAGAAAGCAACGTACCTAGCTCATCACAACGTGCAATCAGCTCATCACCGATTGCTTGAAGTACTGCTTGCTTACGTTCAATAGGCGTTTTTTCCCACTCTGGTTGAGCGTGCTTCGCCGCTGAAATCGCCTGTTGAACTTGGTCAGCACTTGCTTGTGCGAAGTTACCGATGTTTTCAGAAATATCTGATGGGTTAATGTTCGCAACGGTACTTACACCCGCTTGCCATTCGCCGCCAATGTAAAGTGCGTTTTCTGCTTGAACATTCTGTAATTGAGTCATCATTCTGTCCTTGTAACGGTTAGGTTGCGTTTGAGCCTGGCAACCATCTGATTAATGAATAAAACGTTAATTTATATAAGAAATAACGTTTAAATCTTGTATCTAAAACTGAACCAAGACGCTTGTATCAATAAAGATCTTTACAGACTAATTTCTTTACAAACAAATAACTTTAATCCGCAAATTGCCTCAGTTCACAGTATCTTTATTCAGGTTGAGAGGCTGATGCGTAAACCACGAACTCAACCAACATTTCTTCTCTTGCTAACCCTGCAACGACGACCGCAGCACGGTTTGGATAAGGTGCATTGAAGTATTCTCCGTATACGCTGTTTACCGTTTTTAGATATTCACGGTCTGTCACGTAAATCAGAACTTGCAGCACTGAATCCATAGATTCGCCTGCACACTCCAATGTATGAACAAGGTTGTTAAAAGTCTGACGCGTTTGCGCTTCGATACCGCCTTCTACTACTGCGCCTGTTTCATCAATTGGAATCTGCGCTGTGTATAGAGTGCCGTTATTAACGATTGCCCACTCTAGTGGTGCTTTTGAAGCGAAAAGCTCGGTTTTTACTGGGTGTTTTTTAGTTTGTGCGTTCACGATTCCATCCAACTTTGTAACAACTATGTTTCAAGATGGTTAAATACTGCACCTTGACGACTGATAAATCTAACGGTAAATTTTGTGCAATTGATAAATAAAATCTATCACCTTGCGAAAAGTAAGGTATAGCAAGGGCTAGAGAAGGATCAGTGCCATGAGTATTAAGCTACAACAGTTAAAACATTTTGTTTTAGTGGTCGAAGAAGGCGGATTTCGAGCAGCATCTCACCGCGCAAATCGCTCACAAGCGGCACTTTCTACGTCGATAAAAGAGCTAGAAAAAATACTTGGTCAGCCACTGTTTGAAACAGGCAACAAATCAACCCTGACACCTTTCGGGGAAATATGCCTGCCAAAAATCATTCAATTCCTGAATGTTTACAAAGCATTAGACAATGACCTACGCGCAGCCGCGGCAGGACAACAAGGAAGAGTTCGAATAGCAAATGTCCCATCAGTAGCGGCAAAATTAATCCCTAGTGTTTTAGGGGCTTTTTGTGAACAGTACCCGAATGTTGAGGTAAGCTTAATTGATGATAATGCGGCGGGTGTAGAAGCAAGATTACTGTCTGGAGAGGTAGACGTTGCCCTCGGAAATAGCTCCCATTTAGAAGAAGAGAGCATCGACTTCACGCCTTTACTTTCCGATCCTATTGGTGTGGTCTGCCTCAAAGACAACCCTATCGCCTCTCAACGAGAGGGAATAGAATGGCAAACTTTGTTAAAACAACCCTTCATTCGCAACGGGACTTGTACCCTACTTGACCCAACACCTGCACGAATGCTCAGCGAACAGGCTCTGTATTCAGTAGAGAACATCACTTCGTTGTTTTCGGTGTTAGAACTCGGGATAGGCGTGACCACGCTACCTAAGTTGGCTTTCCCGACCAATGAAACCCGCTTGGTGTGGATTCCGTTGATTGACCCACCTTTACAGCGTCAAATCGGTATTTTCAGATTGTCTGATCGTACGATCTCGCCACAAGCGCAGGCTTTTCATGACTTATGTATTCAATATTTAAGTTATGAGGACTAATAGAGGGGCATGATTGAGTTTGTTTGCTTAAAAAGCGGTTGTTAGAGCAACACATCAAGAAATTCCAGCTCGAATCTCCAGACTTTGGCCTTTCTATCTTGGGCTTAGTGCCCTAACCTTCAGATTTTTGCCCTATCTTCAGCCCCTTACATCCATGTGAGGAGCTGAATTTCTTCCGTCATATTCATCTTAAAGGCCTATTTGTCCGTTTCGAATCGCCAGAAAGACGTTAAGAATGAAGTCGTGACAAACTATTTTGAAAAATAATCACTTCCAGATAGAGAACGCTGTATAGATAAATAACTCAATGCACGAAGGCTTTCATCGCTAACTAAACTTGCTTTATCCACTTGTAGAATCACACTCAACAATCAACTTATAAATGACGCTAAGTGTTTGAATATACGTAATTGATAAGATCGTAACTTGCCCAATTGGTATCTAAATTTTTTGCACAAAAACGCTCCTTTTCACTAAAAATAAAGCATTTAAAATTTTCATGAATAAAGTTATTCAACTATTACTTTCATAAATGAAAAACATTCATTTCAAAAATGGAATTATTGATGTCGCTTTTTGTCGTTTTGATCACATAATTTTAGGCGTAGTTTATATTTTGTCGAAACGATAGCGAATTAGTTTTTATCGTTTAATTTCGTCAGGAGATATAAAGCCAGAAAGATTATTTCTTTGTTAACAAGTAAAGGTTTATTAACAAGTCAAATTGCTATTAACAAGTAAGTGCTAGTAACAAAAACATATTCAAACTGTGTTTTATATTGACTTACACTGTTAAATATAGGGTTTTATTATGAGGCTTAATGGGATAAGTAGCGACATCCTTGTTGCTGCTAAAAGAGTTATTCTCTGCCAAATAGTATTAGCCGTCGGTGTAGTTTTATATGAAGTGTTTTTTGGTAATAAAGTAGATATGGAGTCTTCAGCTTTGGGTGTCGTAATCGCGATGTTACCACCGCTGTTTGGTTTTATATATGCAAGCCTAAAGGTGCACAAGAATCCTAATTATAGTTTACGTGACTTAATGCAAATGAGTCGTGTCGTGAAAATAACCTATACGTTCTTAATGTTTATCTTGGCATTCCAGTTTTTTAAATTGGATAACCCAGTAATATTATACGCGTACATTTTCACAATGATTGGGTACTTCTTAACACCATTTATTACTGCCTCTACAAGATCGGAGTACGTGTAGTATGGATCAAGTCACTACCGCTCACGAATACATAGAGCATCACTTAACCTTCTTAACTACAGGTGATGGTTTCTGGGCGTTCAACATTGACTCAATGTTGGTATCTTGGATCACGGGTTTACTGTTTATTGGAGCTTTTCGATATGTAGTGACCAAGGGCACTAGCGGTGTTCCAGGTCGTTTTCAATGTTTTATCGAGCTTATCTTTGATTTCGTTAACAACCTAGTCAAAGAGATTTTTCAAGCGGAGGATAAATTAATAGGGCCACTGGCATTAACCACTTTTGTTTGGGTGTTGTTAATGAATGCAGTCGACCTATTACCAATTGATTTAATACCAGGGTTAACTCGTGTAATGGGTTTAGAACACTTTAGAGATCTACCGACAGCGGATGTAAATATCCCAATGTCGATGGCACTCGGTGTGTTTATTCTACTGTTAACTTATACGTTAAAAAATAAAGGTTTGAAAGGCTTTATCAAAGAGCTCACTACTCAGCCATTTGATAACCCTCTTTTATATCCTGTTAACTTCGTTCTTGAATTAATAACATTAATTTCAAAGCCAATATCACTAGGCTTACGATTATTCGGAAATATGTATGCAGGCGAGATGATATTCATCCTTATCGCACTAATGCCTTGGTGGATGCAATGGGCACTCAGTGTTCCATGGGCCTTATTCCACATATTAATCGTATTCTTGCAAGCATTTATATTTATGGTACTGACCGTTGTTTATTTAGCAATGGCAACAGAAGAACACCATTAATTAATAACTAAAAATTAACTAACAAATTATTTATCGGAGATACAAATGGATATCGTAAGCGCAGTTTTATATGTAGCAGGTGCATTACTGATCGGTTTAGGTGCAGCGGGTGCAGCATCTGGTATTGGTAACTTAGCAGGTAAATACCTTGAAGGTGTTGCTCGTCAACCAGACCTTACTCCAATGCTTCGTACTCAATTCTTCATCATGATGGGCCTTGTAGATGCTGTACCGATGATCGGTGTTGGTATCGGTCTATACATCATCTTTGCCGTTGCTTAATGAAAAGCTTTGAAAAGATCGATTTGTAAATAATCAAGATTTAGTGAGGAAGGTATGAATTTAAATGCCAGCATGTTTGGTCAAGCAATCTCATTCGTGATTTTTGTTTGGCTATGCATGAAATATGTATGGCCCCCTCTCACCGCGATGTTAGACGAGCGCCAAAAAGAAATCGCTGATGGTTTACGCCACTCAGAGAATGCAGCGAAAGAGCTAGAACTAGCAAAATCAAATGGCGCACAACTCGTCGCAGATGCGAAAAAAAATGTGACCGAACTGATTGAGCAAGGCAAAAAACGCCGCAACGAAATCATCACCTTAGCTCACCAAGAAGGTGAGCAAGAAAAAGCGCGCATCTTAGAGCAAGGTAGAGCTGAGCTAGAAGGCGAACGTCAAAAGTTACGCCGTGAACTTCAGGCGGATATGGCAGACGCTGTTATTCAAAGTGCACAGAAATTGATCAGCAAAAACCTAGATTCTGAAACGAACCGAGCGTTAGTTGATCAAATGATAAGCGAACTCTAAACGGAGGCAATATGTCAGATTACACCAATATTGCTCATCCCTACGCTAAAGCATCGTTCGACTTTGCTTTAGGTGAAAACAAGTTACAAGAGTGGCACTCAATGCTGTCCATTCTTGTGACGGTAGCGGAAGAAGAAACGATCGCTAGTCAGATTTCTTCAGCAGAAGGTGTTCATACACAGCAATCTGAAGAACTGGTCAATCTCATCATTCACGTTTGCCAAGGACTCGTTGATGACCACGTCATTAATCTCATTAAAGTCTTGGCTGAGAATGGCCGTCTTGCAGTGATCAGAGACTTGTTTAACTTGTTCAGCGACCTAAAGGACGAACATGAACGTGTAATCCCTGTCACTGTCACCAGTTCAGAATTGCTTACACAAGATCAAGTTACATCACTCACTGCTGCACTTGAGAAGAAATTAGAACGTCAGGTTGAAATGGAACAGGTTATTGATGGCTCGCTGGTTGGCGGGATCGTCATCAAGGCGGGCGAAACCGTCATCGATGGTTCTTTGAACACATCAATTAACCGATTAGCCCATCAACTTCACGCGAGATAGGTAACAATTATGCAATTAAATTCAAATGAAATCAGCGATCTAATCAAAGATCGCATCTCGAAATTTAATGTGAGCACCGAAGCTCGCAACGAAGGCACTATAGTCTCGGTTCGTGACGGCATCATTACCATTAACGGCCTTGCGGATGTCATGCAGGGTGAGATGATCGAGCTTCCAGGTGGCAAATACGCTCTTGCTCTTAACCTTGACACGCACTCAGTCGGTGCCGTGGTTATGGGTCCCTACACTGACCTCTCTGAAGGTATGAAAGTCAAAGGGACAGGTCGTATCTTGGAAGTACCAGTAGGTAACGGACTTCTTGGCCGTGTAGTGAACACACTAGGTGAGCCAATCGATGGCAAAGGCCCAGTGAGTTGTGACCGGCTCGACCCTGTAGAAGTAATTGCACCCGGCGTAATCGAGCGTAAGTCCGTCGATCAGCCAATTCAAACCGGTTATAAAGCCGTTGATACCATGGTGCCTATCGGTCGTGGTCAACGTGAACTGATCATCGGTGACCGTCAGACGGGTAAAACAGCGTTAGCTATCGATGCGATCATCAATCAGAAAGATTCTGGTATCAAATGTGTGTACGTGGCTATTGGCCAGAAAGCATCTACTATCGCAAACGTTGTTCGTAAACTCGAAGACCACGATGCGCTTAAAAATACCATCGTTGTTGTCGCATCAGCATCAGAATCAGCCGCGCTTCAATACCTCGCACCTTATGCGGGTTGCACCATGGGCGAATACTTCCGTGACCGTGGTGAAGATGCACTGATCATCTATGATGACCTATCAAAACAAGCCGTCGCTTACCGTCAAATCTCATTGCTACTTAAACGCCCACCGGGTCGTGAAGCCTTCCCTGGCGACGTATTCTACCTCCACTCACGCTTACTAGAACGTGCGGCAAGAGTAAATGCGGAATACGTTGAGAAGTTCACAAACGGTGAAGTGAAAGGCCAAACAGGTTCATTAACCGCGCTTCCGATCATTGAAACTCAAGCGGGTGACGTATCGGCGTTTGTACCAACCAACGTAATCTCAATTACTGATGGTCAGGTTTTCCTACAAACCCAACTATTCAACTCAGGTCTACGTCCTGCTGTTGACCCAGGTATCTCGGTATCTCGTGTGGGTGGTGCAGCACAGTGCAAGATCATCAAGAAACTATCTGGTGGTATTCGTACATCGTTAGCTCAATACCGTGAGTTAGCCGCATTTGCTCAGTTCTCTTCTGACCTAGACGACATGACGCGCAAGCAGCTTGATCATGGTGAGCGTGTAACCGAACTGATGAAGCAAAAGCAATACTCGCCTATGTCTGTCGCTGAGCAAGCAACGGTTATCTACGCAGCAGAAAAAGGCTATTTGGCTGATGTAGAGTTGCACAAAGTTGCGCGTTTTGAAGAAGAGTTAATTGCTTACGCAAAAGGTCAAAACCCAGAGTTGTTCGACACCATCAACGCTAATGGTGACTACAACGATGAAATTGATGGCGCTCTTGCAAAGCTTCTCGGTGACTTTGTAGCGTTGAAAGCTTGGTAAACGCTCCGGTTTGTTGGCTGGAAATCAAAGCAAATTAGGAGCAGATAATGGCAAATACTAAAGAAATTCGCACCAAGATAGGCAGTGTTAGTAACACTCAGAAAATAACCAGTGCAATGGAGATGGTTGCGGCAAGTAAGATGCGTAAGGTTCAAGACAATATGACGCTAACACGTCCATATGCGGAGAACATGCGCAAAGTTATCTCTCATGTCGCATCAGGGTCGCTGGAATACCAGCACCCCTACCTTCAACAGCGTGAACCAAAACGCGTTGCTTACATCATTATTTCGTCCGATCGAGGCTTATGTGGTGGCTTGAACTCGAATTTGTTCAAGAAAGTGTTAGAAGAAATGGAGCAATGGCGCACCAAGGGAGTCGAGGTAGAAACAACCTTAGTGGGATCTAAGGCTATCTCGTTCTTCCAACGCAGCGGCAATGTTATCGCGCAAACGTCAGGCCTTGGTGACGCGCCTAAATTAGAAGACATTTTAGGTACGGTTAACGCGATGCTAGGGCATTACGACGACGAAAAAATCGACAGCTTGTATCTCGTTTATAACCAGTTCATCAACACCATGGTTCAAGAACCAACGACCTTGCAGTTGCTGCCCCACCCTTCAGATTCTGAGGCCGATGGAGGCGCGAAAAAAGCTCGTCGTTGGGACTACATCTATGAACAAGCACCAAGAGACATCCTCTCTGAGCTGTTACATCGATACATTGAATCGCAAGTGTATCAAGGCATCGTAGAGAGCATTGCCTGTGAGCAAGCAGCCCGAATGGTGGCCATGAAAGCGGCGACCGATAACGCAGGCCAACTCATCGATGATTTGCAGTTGGTATACAACAAAGCGCGACAGGCTGCCATTACCCAAGAACTGAGTGAAATAGTCTCAGGAGCTCAAGCTGTCTAAGGGCAGGAAAGAGTGGGTTAAGAATAGAATTTGAGGATTTAGAGATGAGTGTTGGAAAAATAGTTAAAGTTATCGGCGCGGTGGTAGACGTCGAGTTCAGCGGCGGCAACAGCCCACGCGTTTATGATGCATTGAAAGTGACTAGCGACGAAGCAAGCTCTCTCGTATTGGAAGTTCAGCAACAACTGGGTGGCAGCATCGTTCGTTGTATTGCAATGGGTACGTCAGATGGCTTGCGCCGCGGCCTAACTGTTGAAAACACCGGTTCTCCAATCACCGTTCCTGTGGGCGAAGAAACCTTAGGCCGTATCATGAACGTTCTTGGCCAGCCTATCGATGAATGTGGTGAAATCGGTCAAAAAGAAAGCTACGAAATTCACCGTGAAGCACCCTCTTATGAAGAACAAGCAAACAGCACTGAACTTCTTGAGACCGGCGTTAAGGTTATTGACCTTATTTGTCCTTTCGCAAAGGGCGGTAAAATCGGTCTGTTCGGTGGTGCTGGCGTAGGTAAAACCGTCAACATGATGGAGCTCATCAACAACATCGCCAAAGCCCACTCAGGTCTCTCTGTATTTACCGGTGTTGGTGAACGTACTCGTGAGGGTAACGACTTCTACTACGAGATGAAAGAAGCCGGTGTACTAGACAAAGTAGCCATGGTTTATGGCCAAATGAACGAGCCACCGGGAAACCGTCTACGTGTTGCACTTACAGGCCTGACTATGGCTGAGCGCTTCCGTGATGAAGGTCGTGACGTACTGTTGTTCATTGATAACATCTACCGTTACACGCTTGCCGGGACTGAGGTGTCAGCACTGTTAGGTCGTATGCCTTCAGCAGTAGGTTACCAACCAACACTCGCTGAAGAGATGGGTGTGCTTCAAGAGCGTATCACCTCGACTAGACAAGGCTCTATCACGTCTATCCAAGCGGTATACGTGCCTGCGGATGACTTGACCGATCCATCACCAGCAACAACCTTTGCTCACTTAGATGCGACCGTTGTACTGTCTCGTAATATCGCGGCATTGGGCCTCTACCCTGCAATCGACCCATTGGATTCAACATCTCGCCAATTGGACCCGCTTGTGGTTGGTCAAGAGCACTACGACATTGCACAAAAAGTCCAAACAACGCTGCAACGCTACAAAGAGCTAAAAGACATCATCGCGATTCTTGGTATGGATGAGCTTTCAACTGAAGATAAACAGACGGTATCTCGCGCTCGTAAGATTGAACGTTTCTTAACTCAGCCTTATCACGTAGCCGAAGTGTTTACCGGTCAGAAAGGTGTATTTGTACCGCTAAGCGAAACACTAAGAGGCTTTAAAGGCCTGTTAGGCGGCGAATATGACGATATCCCAGAGCAGGCATTCTTGTACTGTGGTTCTATCGACGAAGTGCTTAACAAAGCAAAATCACTCTAAGAGGCAGGTGCACCATGGCTATCGGAATTACAGATAATACATTTCAACTTAATATTGTAAGTGCGGAAGGTACGCTGTTTTCAGGTCCAGCGTATGCCCTAGCCGTTTCTGGCGCTGACGGTGAGCTGGGGATCCGCCCCGGTCACTCTCCGCTTCTCAGTAAGATCAAACCGGGCGTAACCGTGTTTGTCACAGACCCTAAATCAGAGGGGCAAGTGCTTTATGTGTCTGGCGGAATGCTGGAAGTTCAGCCGGATGTGGTAACGGTGTTAGCCGATACTGCCTTGCACGGCCAAGATATTGACCGCGCTCGCGCAGAAGAAGCGAAATATGCCGCTCTAGAAAATATCAATAAGGGCAACATAGACATTAACTTTGCACAAGCTCAGCTAGAATTAGCGAAAGCCGTTGCTCAGTTGCGTGCATCAGAGCTAACCTCTTCTCACACAAGACACTGAGAATAGAACTTAGATGCTTAGTGCTTATGGCTTATGGCTTAGTGCTTGATGTGTAAATAGTCTACCCACTTAAACATGATTTAAGTGGGTAGACTACATCAGGAGCCCTCACTTCTCTTTCAACTTCCCCACCCTTTTAACCGCTACTAATACATCCTTTTTCTCCCGAACTTACAACATTACTTATCTGCAAAGCGCGCTTGGTGCGGGTCAAGCTCATGACCAAGAGGCTGCGTCAGTGAATGGTACAGCTCAGGCTTACGACCACGAATCCAACGTCTGCCGGTACACATCTCCAACTCTTGCGCTTTCAAATTCGCAATCACCATATCGTCATCAACGCTGTCCGTCTCGGTGATGATTTCCCCATAAGGGCTTAAGATCATCGCATTGCCTGTTCTCACTTCATCCATATCAACACCGACACCATTGCTGAACACCACAAACATACCGTTATCGTGTGCTCTTGCAGGCAACCAACGCATTAGCCATTCGCGCCCATTTTTACCCTGCATTTCAGCACGAATCGCCTCTGGGTTTTCATCTCGGTTAAACCATAAATCTGGGTCAATTCGCTTCATCGCATTGGGGCTACGTGACTGACAACCGCCCGTTTGGTGCGGCGCAATCAAGATATCGGCGCCTTTCAGCGCGGTGATTCGAACGTTCTCAACCAAGTTGTTATCCCAACAAATCAAGATACCAACTTTGCATCCATGCGGCGTATCGAACACCGTGTATTGGTCGCCGCTACTCATATGTGGGCTCACAAAGGTGTGCAGTTTGCGGTGCTTTTGTACCTCTCCATTTGGCATCACGAACACATAAGTGTTGTATAACTCGCCATCCACACCCTGCTCTATCAAGCCTGCGCCAACACTGATTCCAAACTGTGTTGCCAGTGCAATCAACTGTTGAGTGGATTCACCGTTCGGCACAGGTTCCGCTAGTGCTTCTATCTCGTCTCGCGACAAAGCAGACACATGCCAGTAGCCAGTGATGCACATCTCTGGGAAACTGATGATGTCCACGCCACTCTCCGCCGCTTGTCGAACATATTGCTCTATCACAGATAGGTTATACGCCTTGTCACCCGCATGGTGATTGAATTGAACCGACGCTACTTTGATGTCTTTCTTCATGATTCGTCCTCGATTTCGCTTAATCTGATTTGGTATGAACTCAGTATAAAAAATCGATTCAATTCCATATAATGAAAGATATTCTTAGTTCAATGAGCATTTGGAATGGAATTTGATTTACTTAAGGCATTTTGTCAGTTAGCTAAATCTGGCAATTATCGCTTGGCATCAGAGCAGCTCTACATCACTCAGTCAGCTCTTACTAAAAAAATTCAACGACTTGAATCCAACATTGGGGCGTCTCTGTTTTCTCGTGGTAGACATGGCGCAGAACTGACGCATGCGGGTAAAACATTACTGGCAGAAGCCCAACGTTTAGTTCATTCAATGCAGGCGTTTGAGCAGCTTTCAGGCTCTGTGGTGAACGGAACTCAGGGACATTTGAACATAGGCTTTGGCGTGTCCACTTATCATGAAGCGCCCAAGCTGATTGCGGCGTATAAACAGCAATATCCTGAGGTTCATGTCACCTTAAATGACACACCTTCTAAGCAGCAGACAGACGAGTTATTGAGCCATGAACTCGATATCAGCTTCAATCGAATACCCGACTCTTCCGATTTAGAAAATCTAACCCTATTCAATGATTCCCTTGTAATAGCGATACACAAAGATCTTCTCAAACAAGCGCAAGGCAAAGCTCAAGTTCTCTCTGAGTTATCGGAATGGCCTTATCTAAAGCTAGCCCAACACCGAGGTCCCGGATTAGACAGACAGATCCAACAATATTGTCTTGCCAATAAAATCGACCTATCAAAAACACAAGAAGCCGACGATATTCTTACCCTGCTGGCGTTAGTATCGGCCAATATCGGTTTCACCATTGTACCTAGCAGTGCGCAGTTCATTAGTAACACCGATGTGGAATTCATTGCGTTAGAAGGCGAACACGCGACTTGGCCTGTCGGGTTGATCTGGAATGGAGATAGTGAAAACCCACTCCGGGATAAGTTTGTCGAGTTTGTGGCTGATCAAAAAGGAAATTAAACCAGAAGCTAAATTTCACCAACAAAAAAGGCTCACTAAATAGTGAGCCTTTTGATATCTGCCTAACGAAAAACCTAGGTCTAACGTTGCGTGCGTTTTGAAAGAATAGTTTTAGAACAGCAGGTTAGAGTTATAACTTAGAAGAATTCAATCGAGTTACGACCGCTTTTATCGTCACGTGTTGGCTTTGGCGTATCCGCTTTCTTTTTCGGCTTTTTTTCTTTCTTCTCTTTTTTCTCTTTCTTTGGTTCAGCCGTTGCGCTTAGCATTTCTGCTTTGCTTTTCTTAGATTCCTTCTTCTCAGAATCCTTTTTAGACTGACCTTTCTTCGCCTTGTTCTCTTTTTTAGGCGCTTCTTTCTTTTTCGGCTTTTCTAATTCTTCTTGTACTGGCTGATCACACACCACTACATAGTATTCTTGGTTGAATTCAAAGAAGTCGCCATCGTACATTTTACGACGCTTACGGGTTTCTAGCTCACCATTTACCGCTACGTAGCCTTCAGAGATGATGTGCTTAGCTTCGCCGCCACCACTCACTAGGTTAGCAATTTTAAACACTTTGTAGAGCTCGATTGGCTGTGATGAAACATCAATACCAATTGCTTCAATTTCAATCTCTTCGCCTTCTTCGCCCAGCTCTTGGCCTTCGTAATCAGCGTCTTCGTAATGTTCTTGGTCCATGGTGACCTCTACCTAAATATGTACTTCTGAAATATTGGGCGCAGTGTAATCTTAAAACAAGTAAATGACCATGTTGAATTCACCGAGCACTCTTTTGTTCTCGTTACGCACCCACTTTATAGCGCACCACCAACATTCGAAAGGCTGACAAGCTGCTTGGTATATTCATGCTGCGGATTACCAAACAAAGTCTCAGTGTCGCCCTTCTCTATCACCTCGCCAGCTTTCATGACGATAGTGTAATGACACAAGGATTTCACAACATTCAGGTCATGGCTGATAAATAGATAAGTCAGACCATACTTTTCTTGAAGTGATTTCAACAGATCCAGCACCTGCGCTTGAACCGTTCTGTCGAGTGACGATGTGGGTTCGTCTAACAAGATAAACTCTGGCTTTAATATCAGAGCACGAGCAATCGCAATACGCTGCCTTTGTCCGCCAGAAAATTCATTTGGGTAACGGTGACGAGTTTCTGGGTCTAAGTCGACCTCTTTCATTACGTCACAGATGCGTTGGTCGAGTTCAGTGTCGTCCAATTGTTGATGTACTAACAAGCCTTCGCCAATCACTTGCGCGACCGACATTCTCGGATTTAGCGCAGAAAACGGGTCTTGAAAGACCACTTGCATACGGCTTCGAAACGGTAGCATCTGTTGACGGTTTAAGCCTTGAATTTGTTCGTCAGCGTAGGTAATTGACCCTTCACTATCCACCAGCTTAAGTATCGCCATACCAGTCGTCGATTTACCAGAACCACTTTCGCCAACTAAACCGATTGAGTGCCCTTTCTTCAAAGTGAACTCCATGTCGGTTACGGCTTTGACATGAGAAATGGTTCGCTTGAATAAACCGCCCGTGATCGGGAACCAAACACGAAGTTGATTTACATCGAGTAGCGGTTTGCTTTCGGGTGACACAGGAACGGGCAAGCCTTTAGGGTCAGAGTTGATAAGCTTTTGCGTATAAGGGTGAGCAGGCGCATTAAACAGGGTATGACAGTCGTTACTTTCAACCAAGCGACCATCTTTCATTACCGCTACTCTGTCGGCAATCTTACGAACGATACTTAAGTCATGAGTAATGAAAAGCATCGCCATACCCAATTCTTGTTGCAGGTCTTTCAACAAATCCAAAATCTGCGCTTGTACCGATACATCCAATGCGGTTGTCGGCTCATCAGCGATAAGTAGCTCAGGTTCGTTGATCAGCGCCATTGCGATCATCACACGTTGGCGCTCTCCACCAGATAACTCGTGCGGATAGGCTGAAATCTTTTGTTCTGGATAACGGATGCCCACCTTGGATAGCCACTCTATCGCCAAGGCTTGCGCTTTATTGGTTCGCATTCCTCGGTGAATAGAAAGAGTTTCAACCAGCTGCTTACCGACTCGATGAAGCGGATTAAGCGAAACCATAGGCTCTTGGAAGATCATGCCGATGCGACCACCACGAATCCCGCGCAGCTGTCTTTCAGAGCAACTCAGGATATCGGTGCCAGAGAAGTTAATCTTACCGTTTAAGTAGTGCGACGAACCTTTAGGCAAAAGTTTTAGAATCGAGTTAGCTGTAACCGATTTACCGGAGCCACTCTCGCCCACCAGCGCGAGTGTCTCACCTTTGTATATTTCTAAAGAGACGTCTTGCGTCACTTGTTCTATCGAACCTTTACGCCCGAAACCGACAGACAATTTATCAATGGTCAGAACTGGAGGTGCATTAGAAGCCTCTGCTGTTGACCCTGAAGTAGGAGCTGTATTTGAAGTCATAACCTATCCTTACTTCTGTTGATGTGGGTCGAAAGCATCACGCACCGCTTCACCAACGAAGACCAGTAACGTAAGCATCAGTGAAAGCACAACGAAGGCAGAGATGCCAAGCCAAGGCGCTTGTAAGTTAGCTTTACCTTGCGCCAACAACTCACCCAATGAAGGTGAACCCGCAGGCAAACCAAAGCCTAAGAAATCTAACGACGTTAATGTGGTGACCGAGCCTGAAAGGATAAACGGCATCATGGTTAACGATGCCACCATCGCGTTGGGTAGCATGTGACGAAGCATAATACGTTTGTCATCAACACCCATCGCTTGCGCGGCTCTTACATAATCAAAGTTTCGACAGCGTAAGAACTCGGCTCGCACAATCCCCACTAAACTCATCCAACTGAATAGCACCATAATTCCGAGCAACCACCAGAAGTTCGGCTCGATAAAACTCGATAGAATGATCAGCAAGAACAGGGTCGGCATACCAGACCAAACTTCAATGAAGCGCTGACCAAACAGATCCACCCAACCACCGTAGTAACCTTGTGTCGCCCCAACGACGACACCGACCACACTCGATACTATCGTCAGAATAAAACCAAACAGAACGGAAATACGGAACCCATAAATGATACGAGCTAATACATCTCGCCCTTTATCATCGGTTCCTAGCCAATTCACAGAATCGGGCTCCGATGGCACCGCGCCTGAAATATCGAAGTTTATTGTGTCGTAACTAAACGGAATGATTGGCCACACGATGTAACCGCTGTCTTCAATGAGTTCGATAACATACGGGTCTTTGTAGTCGGCTTCGGTTTCAAACTCGCCACCAAACTCTGTCTCGGCGTACTCATTGATAACAGGTACAAACCACTGATTATCATAAGACACCAAGAGTGGTTTATCGTTGGCAATGATCTCAGCGAACAGGCTCAATCCAAACAAGATGGTAAATATCCAAAGGGAGATAAAACCACGCTTGTTTGCTTTAAAACGTAACCAACGAGCTTCAGCTAAAGGGTTGTTAAACATTTATTATCAATACCTTGTTATTCGTTCGCCATTAACGCGCTTCAAAATCAATTCGAGGATCAACCCAGGTATACGTCAGGTCGGAGATAATGCTCAGCACCAAGCCAAGCAAGGTCATGATATAGAGAGAACTGAACACCACTGGGTAATCTCGCTGAATGGTCGACTCAAAGCCAAGCAGACCTATGCCTTCGAGTGAAAACATCACTTCAATCAACATAGAACCCGTGAAGAAAATACTAATAAATGCACTCGGGAAACCGGCAATAATGATCAACATGGCGTTACGGAAAACGTGCTTGTAGAGAATACTGTTCTCGTCCAAACCTTTCGCTCGCGCCGTCACCACATATTGCTTATTAATCTCATCTAGGAAGGAGTTTTTGGTCAGCATGCTGAGCGTGGCAAAGCCACCGATAACCATCGCAAAAATAGGCAATGCTAAATGCCAGAAATAATCGCCTATTTGCTGATACCAGTTGAGCTGGTCGAAGTTACTCGACACGAGTCCACGCAATGGGAACCAACTGAAGTAGTTACCACTCGCGAACAAAATAATCAGGATAATCGCAAACAAGAAGCCCGGGACGGCATAACCGACAATCACCACCGCACTCGACCAAATATCAAACCGAGAGCCGTGATGTATCGCCTTCATGATGCCCAAGGGTATCGAGATCACATAGATGATTAACGTACTCCATAACCCCAAGGAGATGGAAACAGGCAGCCGCTCGATGATGAGATCAATAACGTTGCCGCCCTTAAACAGGCTTTCACCGAAGTTAAAGGTCGCGTAATTTTTCAACATGTCGAAGTAGCGAACATGAATCGGCTTATCAAAACCAAACTGCTTTTTGATCTCTTCAACCACTTCAGGATCAAGCCCACGTGAGCCTTTATAGCCACTCGCAGACGCTTGGTCACTTTCGCTTAAATCAACTTCTTGTCCACCACCAGAAAAGCGCTCCATGATGCCAGAGTTATGCCCTTCTAATTGAGCAACGGCTTGTTCTACCGGACCTCCAGGGGCAATCTGGATGATGAAAAAGTTGATGGTGATGATCGCCCACAGCGTGGGGATCACCAACAATAAACGTCGAAATATATACGCGGCCATGCTAACTAACTCCTAGCGACGTTTTTCAGGAAGCAATGCCGCCTTCTCTTCTGAAATCCACCATGTATCGATACCTAAATCGTATTTAGGCAATACATCTGGACGCTCAAACTTGTCCCACATTGCTACGCGATATTCACCAACGTGCCATTGCGGGATGTTGTAGAAATTCCACTGCAATACTCGGTCCAGTGAACGACCGAGAGTAAGAAGCTTTTCAGGATGTTGTTGGTTACGCGCAATTTCTTCTGTTAACGCGTCAACCACTGGATCGATAACACCTGCAGTATTGTAAGTAGAATCAATGTAGTTAGAGTTCCAAACGCTCATTAAGTTCGGGCTAGGGTAAGGGTTTGCGGAAAATGACGACGACACCATGTCGAAATCACGATCACGCAAGCGCTTGATGTACTGAGTCGTATCGATGGTACGGATCTTCATCTCAATACCCATGCGCTTAAGGTTCTTTTGAACCGGCGTTGCGATACGTTCCGTGGTTGGGCTGTAAATCAGCAACTCAAATGACATCGGCTTGCCGGTCTTTTCGTTGGTCATCACTTTGTCTTTCAATACCCAACCCGCTTCTTTCAGCAGTTTGAAAGCGGTACGCATTTGGCTACGAATACGGCCGCTGCCATCGGTGACTGAAGGTTGGAATTCTTTGGTAAACACTCGCGCTGGAATCTGATCTTTGTACTGAGACAGCAATTCAACTTCAGCTGCGCTTGGTAAGCCTTTCGCTTCATAGTCGGTGTTCTGGAAATAACTACGAGTACGTTTGTACTGACCATAGAACATGTTCTTGTTCATCCACTCAAAGTCCATCGCATAGGTTAACGCTTCTCGAACTTTAGGATCTGAGAACACAGGAGATTGAATATTGAAGACAAAACCTTGAGTCGTTTCAGGCTTCTCATGGTTGATCTCTTCTTTAATGATGTAGCCTTTATCGAAGTTCGCGCCTGTGTAAGAGTTGGCCCAGAACTTAGCCGAGTTCTCGGTTCGAAGATCGAACTCCCCTGCTTTAAAAGCTTCCAACATTACCGTGTCGTCACGGTAGTAATCGTATTGCACTTGCTTGAAGTTATTACGGCCAACGTTGACTGGTAGGTCTGCTGCCCAGTAGTTTTCATCTAGGCCGTAGGTCACACTTTGCCCAGATTTATAGCTAATGATCTTATAGGGACCACTGCCTACTGGTGGCTCACTTAGAGGTTCAGACAGCTTTCTGTCTTTCCAGAAATGCTTCGGCAACACACGAGTGCTTTGCGCAAAGCTGAACAGTTTTTCGCGGTTTGGACTGTTCATTTCAATACGAACAACCAAATCAGAGACCGCTTTTACTGACTTAATCTCTTTATAATACACACGATACTGAGGCACACCTTCTTTTGAAAACTTGTCAAAAGTGAAGGCAACATCGTGCGCGGTAATAGGTTCGCCATCTTGGAATTTAGCATTTGGGTTGATGTCGATTTCCATCCAAGTGAAATCACTGGCGTAGCGAACCTTTGAGGCGATCAATGGATAATACGCATCGATCTCGTCGCTCGGAGAAAACATCAAGGTATCGTAAATCTCCCCCGTATAGCTGGCAGCAACGCCGCGGGAACCGAATCGATTAAAGCTATCGTAGGTACCTATGCTGCCATAAGTCACTTTGCCTACTTTTGGCGCATCAGGGTTAACGTAATCGAAGTGAGTGAAATCGGCTGGATATTTTGCTTCACCAAAACCAACCAATTGTGTGGTTTCAATAACGGTGACAGTAGGAGTTGATTCGGTATCAGAAGCGTGTGTGACGGAGGGATATAGAGCAATAAGCGGCAGCATGACTGCACATGACTTCAAATTAGACCTGAAAAACTGAGTGCGCTGCAAGGCTTTGCTTCGGAAATCTGTTCCCATTTGACTCTCCCTTCAAATGTTATGAATTCTATATTCAAGTTGATTAATCGGCTTTGAATGCATGCCGTTAAAACAAGTATAGGTTCAAATCTAACATCATGTAATAACTAATAAAACCATCAGCACTTCATCTCTGACGGTTTATTTACAATTAACTCGTCACCGCTCGAAGTTATTGGATGCAGTTGGCGCTGATTGCTTTGATTCCTTTAATTAGCTTGGTGGCGCTGGAAAGAACGGGGGAAGGAGATTGCTCTAGCGAGAATGACATAAGCCTCCACGGTTTAGATTCCCTTTGATTCGCTTTGAAAGTGAAATTTAGGTTCTAAATAATCAACAAACTATACTTTACTGGAGTATCCTTGCTGCTTAGGTCTAAATGGAATGACACTTTGAACAAACCAAACCACATAACATTTGCAACGTTCAACCTGCTGAACTATCTCGAACCGCCGAATGCGTATTATGATTTTGAGAACATCTACAGCTTCGAAGAATGGCAGAAGAAGCAACATTGGATGGCTGAAGCGATTCGTTCATTAGATTGTGATGTGATTGGCTTTCAAGAGATATTTAGCCCGAAGTCTTTAGAGCAATTGATGAACAAGCTAGGTTATCCATACTTTGCAGTGGTCGATAGCGCACACGTTGAAGATGATTATCTATACACCTCACCTGTCGTTGGTATCGCATCCCGCTACCCGATTGAAAACGTGCAGCCTGTTACGCCTGATTCAGAGCTACTTTCAGCCTTCAACCTTGGCGACAAATTCTCATTCAACCGAACACCTGTTCACGCCACCATTACGTTACCCCATTTAGGTTCAACCGACTGTTATGTTGTGCATTTCAAATCGCAACGTCCGACGGAACCAAGAATTGAATCTATCGATGTGGATAACGCTCAGCAAGGTGAAAAACCACAAAGTGACACGCTCACTCGCTTCCACCAAGAACAACTTGGCTCTTGGTTATCTAGCGTTCAGCGCGGCCTTGAAGCTCAGATGCTGCATCAATACATCACCAATCATCGTTACCAAACCGATCAGCCTGTTGTGTTAATGGGTGACTTTAATAAGCCTCTATTCAACGACGAGTTTAAAGGGCTATTAAGTTATTCAATAAACAGAGACGAAAACAGCAAGCATTGGCTTTCCCACTTCCGGTTAAAAGACAGCTGGGATATTTATCATCAATTGCATGAACAAGATTTGCTCGAACAACGCAAACCAACGCACTACTACGGTGCGTCTGGATCTGTACTGGACTACATTTTGATGTCCAATGAGTTCGATTGTCAGAACTCATCGAGCTTGATGGAGATCTCTCGCTACACAGTGCTCGACCATCACCTCATCAATCCCAGCTTTGAACACGACCAATTCAGTACTGACCATGCCATCGTTGCTGTCACCGCTCATATCCGTGAAGCCTAGCTATTCGATTACATCTTCAATCGAGAGTTACCTGAGTTGAACATGAAAAAAACCGCAGTCAAAAACTGCGGCCTTCCACTTTAGCCAAACGGGTTGAGCCAACCGACGCCCCATTTAGAAACCGATTTACCGTTTAGCAAAGTGTGAAACTTAGAATGTGTACATTGCGCCAAGATAGAATGAAGCCAATACGATATCTTTCTCTACCTTTTTTCGGTTCCAAGAGTTGCCCTCGTCAACTTCTACTGTAAATGCATCGGCTTCATAACCAAGTCTCAGGCTTAACTCAGAAAGCTTTTCTGGGGTGTACTCAACGCCAAAACCAACTCGTACACCTGCACCTGAATCATCGAAATCAGAACTTGAAGGACGTGAACCGTCTGCATACTTCATATCGAGATCGATTGAAGATAAGCCAATTGTACCAAATGGGTGAACGCCATTATCAAACGTATAACCAAGGTTTGCAGCAATCGAAAAGACTTGAGGAGTCCATGTAAAGCCAGCGTTGCTTCTTAAAGGATATTTAGCAACCACATCACCATAATCCGTGTACTGAAGCTCAAGTGATACAATACGGTTAAACTTATAGCCAGCAATGATACGGTAAGCATTGTCTTCTGCTTCAAACGTCACTGGCTCTTTAATTGATGAAAATAGTCCACCATCATCGACGCCAGAAGTACCAATGGCACCACCTAGATACAAACCACTGTCCGCTGCCATTACATTGTTTGCTGCAAATGCTGACATCATTGCGATGCTTAGAATTAATTTATTGCCCATTACTACTTGACCTTACTTAATGCAAATCAAGATTGTTACGCCTTCCTGTGCTGCACAATCTTGTTAGAGTTACCCGACACCCCGTCGAATTCGCGAACATGATAGGCTCACAGAAAACAAAAAAATAAATAAAAATGTAATCACTTTATAACCCCAGACAACAGAATTAGTTAAAACACCATAAGAGCCTGAATAAAAAAGAAATAAAAAAACACCTAACGTTTGTTTGAACAATCTATTCCCTTCCAAATCATCCGGTTTTTAGGTTTTTCCACCTCGCACTTACGCAAGCTTACTTTCAAGAGTGGCGTGATTTTGCATAATCCACACGCTTTAGTAGCTTGCGACTTAACTCAATCTCAACCATTCAGAATAAGACGAATAGAAACACGATGAACCACACAATAGAGCTCAACGGCTTAATCATTGATACTGACTCTCGAACGATTACTAATGAACAGGGGAATAAAATCACTTTACGCCCTCACCTACTTTCGGTGCTCTGTTTACTAACAGAAAATCTAGGGGATCCCGTTTCTAGGGAAGATATTATTGATATGTGCTGGGAAGGGGAACTCACCTCTCCTCACATACTTGCTAACGTCATCTATAATCTGCGTAATGTTTTTACGCGCTTAAGAACACCGGACATTCAGATAACCACAATCACCAAGTTTGGCTACATTTTGTCGGTTGACCCCACTTAATTAAATTTAAGCGACACTACATTGTGTCAAAACTGTATGAGCAACAAGCCGTAGCGCACTCTTTGTATCTCCATTGTGAACGTATTTATGCAATCAATGGCGTTGATTAAGATCACTAAAAAACGCCCCATCGAAACGTTTCGATGATCGTTATCACACTCTAGCAAAGTGAAGAGTGCAAATGATAAATCAGACACTATTATCACTATCGAAACGTTTCGATGGTTTTTCTTGAGTTGTTCTCAACCCATTAAACGTTATTTTTCGATAGGTCGTGATATGAAAAAAAGTACTCTAATTAATTCTGAACTCTCTTACTTAGTGGCGACTCTTGGCCACACAGATGAAATCACGATTTGTGACGCGGGCTTGCCGATTCCAGATCACGTAACTCGTATTGATCTTGCCTTAACTCATGGTGTTCCGAGCTTTCAGCAAACAGTAAAAACCATGCTGGATGAATCTCAGATAGAAGGCGTTGTGATTGCAGAAGAGTTTGCGAAAGTAAGCCCAGACCACCACGCTGCACTGATTGATTTAGTTAAGACAGAAGAAGCGCGTTGCGGCAAATCGCTTTCGATTACTTACATCACTCATGAAGAATTCAAAGAGCGAACACATGAAAGCCGCGCGGTTATCCGCACAGGCGAATGCACGCCATACGCAAATGTTATTTTCCAAGCTGGCGTAACGTTTTAGCTCAAGCTCAGCGTTTGAACCTAAGCGCAACGACAGCTCAGTGTCATCACTGAACCAAAACAATCAAATACAACTGGCCCCGAGTAAAGGAACCGACATGACTCAAGCCATTTTAGAACTTAGCTCAATTGAGAAAGCCTTCCCAGGTGTTAAAGCACTGGATAAGGCAAGCCTCAACGTTTACCCAGGACGCGTAATGGCGTTAATGGGGGAAAACGGTGCAGGTAAATCAACGTTGATGAAAGTGCTTACCGGCATTTACCACTTGGACGGCGGTACTATCGCATACCAAGGTAAACCAGCAGCATTTAAAGGACCACGTGATTCACAACAAGCCGGCATTAGCATCATTCACCAAGAGTTGAATCTAATTCCTGAGCTAACCATCGCCGAGAACATCTTCTTAGGTCGTGAAATCACAGGCTCCATGGGACGTATCTTGTGGAACGAAATGTACCAAGAAGCGGACAAGCTACTTAAACGCCTTAACGTAAAACACAGTTCAAAAACACCTTTAGGTCAGCTAAGCCTTGGTGAACAACAAATGGTAGAGATCGCGAAAGCCCTATCGTTTGAATCTAAGGTCATCATCATGGATGAGCCAACGGATGCACTAACCGATACCGAAACTGAGTCTCTATTTAAAGTAATTAACGAACTACGTGATGAAGGCTGTGGCATTGTTTACATCTCTCACCGTTTGAAAGAGATCTTTGAGATTTGTGATGACATCACCGTGCTTCGTGACGGTAAGTTCATTGGACAATGTGAAGTAAAAGACACCGACGAAGATGGCCTAATCGAGATGATGGTTGGCCGTAAACTGGACGAGCAATATCCACGTATCGGACAGAGCCACGGTGAAACCTGCCTTGAAGTGATTGGCCTGACTGGTTCTGGTGTTCATGACGTGAGCTTTACTCTAAAGCGCGGCGAGATTCTTGGTGTATCTGGCCTAATGGGTGCAGGTCGTACCGAACTGATGAAAGTGATTTACGGTGCCCTTCCAAGTGAACGCGGCGTCATCAACCTAGAAAACAAAACCATCAACCCGGTAAGCCCGAAAGATGGCTTGGCGAATGGCATTGCTTACATCTCTGAAGACCGTAAAGGCGATGGCTTAGTTCTAGGGCTTTCAGTGAAAGAGAATATGTCTTTATGTTCACTTGACCTACTGACAAAGAGCGGTCAAATCCAACATAAAGACGAAGTCATCGCCGTGGATGACTTCATCAAGCTCTTCAACATCAAAACCCCGACTCGCGAGCAAATCATTGGCAACCTTTCTGGTGGTAACCAACAGAAAGTGGCTATCGCTAAAGGCTTGATGACAAAACCAAAAGTATTGATTCTCGATGAGCCAACGCGTGGTGTCGATGTCGGTGCTAAGAAAGAGATTTACCAACTCATTAATAAATTTAAAGCCGACGGCATGAGCATTATTTTGGTCTCATCTGAAATGCCAGAAGTGTTAGGAATGAGTGACCGCATCATGGTGATGCATGAAGGCCGTGTAAGCGGTGAATTTGATGCTAAAGAAGCAAACCAAGAATTATTACTGGCGTGTGCGGTCGGTAAAAAGATCAACGAGGACGCAGCATGAGTACTAAAACCATGAGCAAAACAACTGAAACTGAAGCGCCAAAGAAAAAACCATTAATCAGCAAAGAGTGGCTGATTGATCAAAAGTCATTGATTGCTTTGATCTTCCTGATTGTTGTCGTTTCTTTCCTAAACCCAAACTTTTTTACTGTCGACAACATTCTGAATATCCTGCGTCAAACCTCAGTTAACGCGATTATCGCAGTCGGTATGACACTGGTTATTTTAACCGCGGGTATCGACTTGAGTGTCGGCTCTGTACTTGCGCTTTGTGGTGCATTCGCAGCCAGCATGATTGGCATGGAAATCCCTGTGATGATCGCAGTGCCAACCGCTCTAGTAGCTGGTGCAGCATTAGGTGCTATTAGTGGTGTGATTATCGCTAAGGGTAAAGTCCAAGCCTTCATCGCAACGCTTGTAACCATGACACTACTTCGCGGCGTAACCATGGTTTACACCGACGGTCGCCCTATCTCAACAGGCTTCACAGACACAGCAGACGCATTCGCTTGGTTCGGTACAGGCTACGCAATGGGCATCCCAGTTCCAGTATGGATCATGGTCGTGGTGTTCGCAGCAGTATGGTACCTATTAAACCACACACGCTTTGGTCGTTACGTTTACGCACTGGGTGGCAACGAATCAGCAACTCGCCTATCAGGCATCGACGTAGACAAAGTGAAAATCGGCGTTTACGCAATCTGTGGCCTGCTAGCTGCAGTGGCTGGCATCATCGTGGCCTCTCGCTTGTCATCTGCTCAACCTACCGCAGGTATGGGTTATGAGCTAGACGCCATCGCAGCCGTGGTTCTTGGCGGCACAAGCTTAGCGGGCGGTCGTGGTCGCATCATGGGTACATTGATTGGTGCACTGATAATCGGCTTCCTAAACAACGCCCTAAACCTATTAGACGTATCTTCTTACTACCAGATGATTGCAAAAGCAGTGGTTATTCTTCTGGCAGTATTGGTCGATAACAAAAACAAATAAGACTCTAGTTTGAGTCAATGCAACACCCTGCTTTATCTATAGAAAACCCATAGAAAAAGCACCTTTAATAAAAAGATCTATCAGTAACAAACCTATAAACATTAAATCTATAAATAATGTAACAACGAGCTAGGGTTATCCAACCTAGCTCACCCTACATAAAGGACTTACACCATGAAAAAATTAGCGACTCTTATTTCTGCTGCCCTTCTTTCTACAACAGTATCTGTGTCTGCACAGGCGCAAGATACAATGGCAATCGTTCTGTCTACACTGAATAACCCATTCTTTGTAACCATGAAAGATGGCGCAGAAGCGAAAGCAGAAGAGCTAGGCTACAAGCTTATCGTTCTTGATTCTCAAAACGATCCAAGCAAAGAGCTTTCGAACATTGAAGATCTAACCATTCGTGGTGTTAAGGCAATCCTGATTAACCCAACGGATTCAGACGCTGTGTCTAATGCGATTCGTATTGCTAACCGTTCAAACATCCCAGTACTGACACTAGACCGTGGTGCAAGCCGTGGTGACGTAGTGAGCCACATTGCTTCTGATAACGTAATTGGCGGTGAAATGGCGGGTCACTACATCATGGAAAAAGTGGGCGAGAAAGCGAAAGTAATCCAACTTGAAGGTATCGCGGGTACATCGGCTGCTCGTGAACGTGGCGAAGGCTTCATGAACGCAGTAAACGGCAGCGACCTTGAGCTTCTTGCAAGCCAACCTGCTGATTTCGACCGTACTAAAGGTCTGAACGTAATGGAAAACTTGCTTGCTGCTAACCCAGATGTACAAGCGGTATTCGCTCAAAACGATGAAATGGCACTAGGTGCTCTTCGCGCCGTTCAAGCTTCAGGTAAAGAAGTGATGATCGTTGGCTTTGATGGCACTGAAGACGGTATCGCTGCTGTTAACCGCGGCCTACTAGGCGCAACGGTTGCACAACAGCCTGACCTAATCGGTTCTTTAGGTATTGAAATAGCAGACAAAGTACTGAAAGGCGAGACAGTAGACGAGTACGTACCAGTAGCTCTAAAAATCATCGCTAAGTAAGCTTGTTTGTTACTAAGTAATTCAGTTTAACGCTGAAATCTAATTAAGCAGGGAGTCCCCTATCTCCCTGCTCATTAGCTCACTAACTTGCTGACTTGCTGACTCAAGAAAAAACAAAAAAACCGACAGTGCATCGCTGTTTCTCATAAGCCGTCTAACAAGGCGAGCAATTTACGTAATGAGAAAGACCCATGCATTTTCAAATACGATATATCATAAGGCTCGTATCATGACTCAACTGATTGTTTTAGGTAGCGTTAACGCTGACCACGTACTGCAAGTTCCTTCTTTCCCTCGTCCGGGTGAAACCTTGATTGGCGGTAACTATCAGGTCATCCCTGGCGGCAAAGGCGCAAACCAAGCGGTAGCTGCAGCGCGATTAAACGCAGATATCGGCTTTATCGCCTGTGTCGGTGACGACCCATTCGGCATCAATATTCGTCAAGATTTTGCTAAAGATGGCATCAACATCGATGGTGTTATCGTTGCAGACAACACGCCGACAGGCATCGCGATGATCCAAGTATCAGCAACAGGTGAAAACAGCATTTGTCTTTCTGCTGAAGCCAACAACAAGCTGACTTGCGACCAAATCGAACCTCACCTAGAGAAGATTCGCGGCGCTAAATACCTGCTGACTCAGCTTGAAACGCCAATTGAAGGCATTGAATACGCAGCAAAAGTAGCAAAAGAGAGTGGCACTCAAGTGATTCTAAACCCGGCACCTGCTCGTCCATTATCGGATTCATTGCTTGCTTGCGTTGATGTGATTACACCCAACGAAACCGAAGCAGAAGTTTTGACAGGCATTACCGTTACTGACAGCGCATCCGCTCATCAGGCAGCTTTAGCTTTGCACGCAAAAGGCATCGAGACTGTGATGATCACACTTGGCGCGAAGGGCGTTTGGGTAAGTAAAAACGACAAAGGTGAGCTCATTGCAGGGTTTCGCGTTGAAGCGACAGACACAACCGCTGCTGGTGATACCTTCAACGGCGCATTGGTGACAGGCTTGCTTGAAGACATGCCACTTGAGCGCGCGATTAAGTTTGCTCATGCCGCTGCTGCTATTTCCGTAACTCGTTTTGGTGCTCAAACGTCGATTCCGAACCGTTCTGAAACCGATGCGTTTTTATCAGAGCAATTATCTGCCTAACTTTAGACCCATTTGAAGGCTTAACTCCTGAGCTAAACCGTAGTTAACGGATGTGAGCCTTCAAATTCGGTAACAACAAATAACAAGCATAAGCCCCTGTATTCAGGCAGAATATCGCGCAACGTGGCAAGTTACTCCCACAAGGATTTTTTATGGCAACAATGAAAGACGTCGCTCGGCTAGCAAAGGTTTCTACTTCAACCGTCAGCCATGTGATCAACAAGTCACGTTTTGTCAGTGAAGAGATCGCTGAGCGTGTTAACAGTGCGGCTAAAGAGCTCAACTACGCGCCGTCTGCATTGGCTCGCAGCTTGAAAATGAAGCAAACCAAAACCTTAGGCATGCTGGTTACTACCTCTACAAACCCATTCTTTGGCGAAGTAGTAAAAGGTGTTGAACGTCGTTGTTATGAGAAAGGCTACAACCTTATCTTGTGTAACACCGAAGGCGACAGCGACCGTATGAAGTCATCTATCGATACCTTGTTGCAAAAGAGAGTCGATGGCTTGATGTTGATGTGTTCAACCCTTGAAGGGCAGCATATTGACGTATTTGAACGCTACCCAGAACTACCTGTTGTGGTCATGGACTGGGGCCCAATGCTGTTCGCGAGTGATAAGATCCAAGACAACTCGCACCAAGGTGGCTACATGGCGACCAAGCATTTGATAGACAACGGCCACTCTCAGATTGGTTGTATCACCGGCCCACTTCACCGCAATCAAGCCTCTTCTCGTTATCAAGGCTTCAAGCAAGCGATGGAAGAAGCAAAGCTAGAGATCAACCCTAAGTGGATTGTTGAATCCAACTTCGAATGCGACGGCGGTTTTGACTCTTACCAAACACTAAAAACCCGAGGCGTAATGCCGTCAGCAATCTTCGTGAGTAATGACATGATGGCAATGGGTGTGATTCACGCTGCCGCACAAGATGGCACGTCGATTCCAAACGATCTTTCGATCATTGGCTACGATGACATCCACTTGTCAAAATACATGACCCCAGCATTGAGCACTATCCACCAGCCAAAACACCGTTTAGGTAAAGCGGCGGTAGATACTCTCTTGAACCGACTCAAAACACCAGATGCGTATCCGCAAGTTGTTGAGTTAGAGCCAACGTTAGTTGAACGAAGCAGCGTCAAAGCGATTTAGGGCTCAGCCCTCCACAGACTAAATCACAAAGGGCAAGGTTATCTAACCTTGCCCTTTTCGATTCTATTGCGTTTTACTTGTCTTGTTAACGATTCAACGCAGACGCTATCTGTTGTATTTCATCTAACACATCAACACCATTGTATTGAGGCGCAATAGACAAGTCTTGAATATTAATCGTTTCAACAGACTGATGCTCACTGAGTTGAAGCATTAAGTCTCCCTTCGGTGAATAGGTTCTACTGCCGCCACAATATGTCGCGGTAAAGGCATCAACCACATCTTGCCCGACGCGATTACAGGTCACGATATGACCCCCTTCTTCTAACGCTCTTGCTTGTGCAATGGCAAAGCTATGATGACCACCAAAATTCGCAGGATGGAGAATAACGTCTACCGACTGATACGGTCTCATGATCTCCGGGAACCATATATCAAAGCAAATCGCGACACCGAACTTCAAGCCTTTGTATTCAAAAGTAAGAAGTTCATTTCCTCTAGAAAAGTACTCTTTGTCGAATTTCGTTTGACTGACTTTTCTGTATTTATGACGCAAACCTGAACCATCAACCACCACAACGCTATTGTAATACTGACCATTATCTTCCTCAGCGACACCCGCAACGATTAACGTCTGATGTTTCGTGGCAAGCGCAGTTAATGAATCAATGGTCGGGCTGTTATTGAAGTCTTCACACAGTTCATGAATTTCTGCGGCATCGTTAAAGATATATCCAGTAGAGAACAGTTCAGGCAGCAACGTGATATCACCCACTGCCGTCTCAGCTTCCAAAAGCTCAGAGACTCGCGAGATGTTCATTTGTTTATTTTTGTATTCAACTTCAAGCTGGACAAGAGTGACGCTGACACTATTCAAAATCGAATCCTTATTCGGTAACACTTCAAACTTGAGACTAAGAACGACAGGGTAAGATAATCCCCCATCGCTTGCTGACTCGAGCGCCAATGGTTGAAGCAAGCGCACACTCTCATAAGCACTCAGTTCATATACTTCATCAGCTTGGGCTCTGGCAAAACTGGTGGTGTGCTGTCCATATAGGTTAAGAAGTTTTCCCACACCTCATGCGTTCTTTGTTTAGTCAGCTTAGTTTTGCAAGAAAGCGCCATAAGACCTCGAATTGAGCCATCACGCCATTGGGTATACACCGAGTCACAATGTGCCGTCATGTAAGCTTGCCAACTGTCTTGAGCCATCTTGATTGAGCTAACCAACTCCGCATCATAAGCATTGTGTTCAAAGCTCGCTTCAAGGTATTGATCAAGCTCCACTTGTGCAGTATCCAACTCAATCGACGCACAGTGATTGATCTCTATGGTATTCATTGCATTCTCGCAATCGACAACATCATCGGATGCTGATGCAAGCAAAGGTAAACACGTTAATAACACGACCGTTAAAGCCTTTTTCATTATTTATCCCCTCATTCAAAAGCACATATATGCGCCCTATTAATGCCAAGCATTACGAATCTTAACGACATAAGACGCCAATTGTTGATAACTGCGTTTAGGATTGTGTCCAAAAACCACAAGAGCATACAACCACAGAACAAGAAGCATGGAAAACAAACCTGACTGGAAACCATCTAGGTACAACTCAGGTAGCAAGTCGATTACCTTTTGATAGTTCGCAATTGAAATTGTTGTTTTACTGCTAATCAATTCATACGTTACATTTATTGGGCTGACTATGGCCCAAACTAAAAACCATGACACGCCTGCGACAGGCACTAAACTCAGTAGCGGCTTAAGTTGCTTAACCGGGAAAATGAAATACAAAAGCATAATCAAATACAGAGCGGCTAAAAATAAGCTCCATGCGTGAACACTGACTTCAAAAATCCGATAACGCTCATCGACATACATGATTAACACTACCGCCCCCAATACACCAAGCGATAATAATTTTCCCACATACCTCGTTCTAGAAAACCTAATCAATACATAACCAATCACAAGAAGAAAGCACGAAAGCCAAGCTAACACTTCTGGTTTGGTCTCAAAAAGACGAGGTGTTGCGGAATTAGACAAGATAAAGATCGCGTAAGTAGGAGCAATCAACAAGTAGGCGATCAAAACACGCACCAACATCCAAATCATATTTTTTATCATTACGCTCAAATCCACTCACTCGCATTATTTCAAAAATTACAGTTTTCAATTTGATGATAAAAAACCGGCAACAATCCGCTTCATCAAAAAACGCAAAAGTACTGAACAAAAAAACGACACTCTTAACCTTGGAAGCATATCTAACATACTGATTTCTATAGTGCGACCATGCGTTACGCTATTTATATCAATAACTCAGACTTTTGTTCACACTATTTATGCATAAGCTTGCGTTATTATCGTTAAATTTATAAATTAAGTTGCATGCACACACCAATCGGTCACGCTTCTCTTAATATGGATATCAAGTACCAGCATTTTGCCAAAACTTCGTTCTTCTTTGCCATTTCTTTCTTTTTTTTCATGGCATTGCTCATTCCTTTAACACCGTCTCATTACCAAACGTTAACCGAAGACACATCAAGGTTAGTAGAAACGAGGTTAGAAGGGATTCAATCAAGGTTCGACCGTTTTTTATCTGAAATTACCCCAGATCAGCCTTGCGACACGATTGTTAGACAACTTCGACAAAACGTTTTTGAAGCTGATTGGGTGAAAGAAGCCGCGGTGTTCGACAAAGAGAACCGATTTTACTGTTCAACCACTGATGGTGAGGTTTCATTTCGCCTATACAACACCATCAGGCAGCGGCTCAATGACGCCCCAAATTTAACCACCTTATCGTATTCAAACTCAGCGATTACTAAGGTGCAATCCATCATGCTGATATTCTCGACTAAGGAAGGCTCGGGAGTGAGCCTGATGATTCCTCCGCACTTCATCTTTGAGCTTGTAGAAGCTAATTTGAGTAGCCATGGCATTAACTCTAAAGTTGAGGTGATCAAAAGAGACATTCACCCTACCGACCTCGGCTCATACAACGCGACGGTACGGATACAGTCAGACATCTACCCATTCACCGTCACCTCATATATTGGTTATCGGTATTATATTAACTTCATGCTGAGTCACTTATGGTTTGGCTTTCTTATGGCGGGAATTACGACCATTATTCGCCTTTCCCTCAAGCATAAAAAACAGAGCCAACGTAGCTTAGAATATTCGCTATCCAGTGCTCTGAAAAACAAACACCTACATGTTCACATGCAACCGATCGTTAATCAAAGCACCAATAAAATCGTAGGCTGTGAGTCATTATTGAGATGGAACGATCCAATTGAAGGTAACGTCTCCCCTGCTATCTTCATTCCATTGGCTGAAAGTTTAGGCTTGATTGAGAAGCTGACCTATTTCGTGCTGCATGAAGTGTTAACGACATTGAAAAGTAATCAAGAGGTGTTTGCATCAAAGTACATCAGCGTCAACATCAGCCGAAACGTTGTATCCAACAGTAACTTCACGAATAAAGTGATTAGCATCTTTAAAAGACACCCTGAGATTCTCAAGCAAGTGGTTTTCGAGGTGACAGAGGATGGTGAGTGTTCTGATGCCGATATGGTCAAAATTAAGGACAACTTGCAAAAGCTATCTGATCTTGGTGTAAGAATTGCCATAGATGACTTTGGTACTGGCTACGCAGGATTAGACTTTGTAAGGCAATTTCCGTTCAGTATTCTCAAGATTGATCGCGTGTTCGTGAAAAACATATCCGACGAATCCAGTTTTGGTATCCCACTATTAGAATCCATGCTTCAGCTATCACGCACCTTAGGCATGCAAGTCATAGTTGAAGGCGTTGAGTACGAGTCACAACTGAAGATCTTGTCGAAACTAGGCGTCGACTACATTCAAGGCTTCTACTTCTATAAACCTATGCCAATAAGTCTCGCCATTAGCTTGATCAAACAGCAAGATTTTGAATCAGATAACGTTGAGGAACAATGTACCTCAACGCTGAAGTGTGATTTGGTATAGATTGGTATAAAGCACAAACCCAACACCGACATGAAGTCTGTGTTGGGAACAACTTTTAGTTTCCTTAATCCTACTTAGCTCTCATGTCCAAAATAGGCATATTTTCACCACCCAACATTGTTGCTGGCAGCTTTCCGTCCCAGTTTTGAGCTTCGGTCAGTTTAATGATTAATGGGTTGTCCCCAAGAGCTTTGGCCTTTGCATTAATCGCTTCTGCTTCAGCAAAACCTTTTAATTTAATCGCCTTCGCTTCAGCTATAGCGATAAGCTCAATACCATCAGCTTCGGCTTTTGCCGTATTTACGGCTCTTTGAGCTTCTAAGTTTTGTCTAGCCAGTTTATGTTTCTCGGCAGCTGCTAAGTTTTTCTCAGTCTGCTTCGTTTCGATTGAGGTAAGGTATTTTTTGGGTAGGGCTATATTTTCAATCTGTATATTATCTACGCTTACTGGAAACGCGGCCATTTCTTCAATTAAATTGGATTCAATCGCCTGAATAGCACTCGCTCTATCTTGAATTAACTGCTCTGCATCATACTTAGGAATAACATCCTTGGTTGCCGACCTAAATCTAGGGTCAAGAATACGAGCTTCAAATTGCGGAAGACCGCCATACTGTCTAAAAAGATCTAACGCTGCAGATTTATCTACCGTCCAGTTAACGGATACGACGACAGTAACTGGCATCTGCTCCTTTGTACTAGAGGCCATTTTCTCTTCATTCTTGCGTGTTCGAACTTCAATTTCTTCAACGCTGTCGATAAACGGTACTTTGAAGTGTAAGCCTGGGCTTACCTGTGTTTTAGCTTCACTAAAGCGCTTAACAATACCAATGTGCCCCTCATTAACAGTATAAACTGAACTAAAGAGAACAAAAGCAACGGTAATTCCGGCACCTAGCTTTTTAATAGGTAAGTTAAATTTCTTCATTTCTACAGCTTGTTTCATGTTTTACCAACCAACTTATTATATGTGTAAATAATCAATATCAATCCTAACGCCCGTAAGAAAGTGAGCCCCACAGAACTAACCAAGTACACGGTACTCTTACTGTAACCACCGAGCGTAACCGCCGAGCGTAACGCATCATATTAATCCTTATTTTTTATTACTTGCCTGTTTTATATTCCATCACGAGCCTTACTATTCCATCGAGTTCCTCGCGTTCGTTTGACGAATATAACCCAGACTCTACAACACCAACGTCATCGTTATTGAAAACACCGACACGTAACTCATACTTTTTGGTTAAAAGATATCCAACGATACCAATTATGGAAAACACACCAATACCAACAAGTGGACGAAAAAGGAAAATAGGTAAACTAAACACAACCGCAATAAAGAACGACCTTGTGATTTTACTTTTGATGTCATGCTCTTTAACGTAGATATTTTCTAACGTATTAAGCCTAAGAGGCTTTGGGCTCTTCCTTGTTACAATCGAGTCAGACTCGAGCCAAATATTCTTTTTGCCACTTCCCATTGTTGCTCCTCCATAAAGCCAACCAACTTAAAATACGATAAACCTATCTTTAACAACACCTTACCAATCAAAACTTGCAAGGTAAATGATTGATGCGATTAATTCCCATTATCACATTCGATATCGATTCATAATTTGATGGTGACTTTAACCTAGCCGAAAGGCATCGCAAATAAAGAGAATGGCATTTTAGGAATCAGAGGATATGTGACGACAAAAGAAACAGGAAATTGGCTAAATGTAACCCCGTATTCAAAGCGACTTATGCTCGACTTTTAGCTGTCGGAAAGCCTAAGAAAGTCGTAATAATCGCGTGTGTTCGAAAGATGGTTGTGACCCTAAACTCTATGCCGAGAGATGGCGCCATGTGGGATGAAAATACAGCAAAAAACTAATCATTGACGCCATAGTCGTTTGTTATGTTTCGGCGTCCAACTTCGATAGCCATACTGCACAACATAAAAGACTAAAGGCTTTTAAGCTGTTGATTTCAGAACCATAGTCAACGTGATTTGCATCACCATGCATTATCCCGTTTCTATTTGGCCCCTTAACTTTTAGTTTCTCTGAACATTGTGATTTATCAGCACCAATTTGGTTTTTAACATACGTACTAGCTAAAAAGGCGTCAAAAAAACTACCTTCTTCTAAGTTTTGAGTCTGACTTATGTTTTCATAAGAGCGATGTTTATTATTAAAAATACTACGTTTAAAAACTTCATTAAAAACACCTTCAGCTTGAGCCAAAAATATGGGAATAGAACCATAAAATTCACCAGACTCATGAAGTCGGAAACCAGCCTTGAGAACACAACTTCGCATAGGTGCATTATCTAAGCAATATTCCATGTTCTGTAAAAGGTATTTCTTTCCCCTTTCAACATGGAACTCGTTTACCTGATTATTTGCCGTTAGCTGCCATAACTTTACGTTAACTGGAGCGCAAGGGGTTGGATACCATCCCCATTTAGCAAGTTCAATCGCTACTTCTGCTCGTTTTTTCGCAGACTTAACGAAAAATTCAGAATCGATGATCAACGATTTTTCTCCTTAGAAACATAACGCCAGCAATAAGGTGCGCCACGACCAACTTACAAAGCGCACCGAACTCCATACCAAAGCCGCCGAGTGTAACGCGTCACCCTTGATTGCCTTGTTATAACGTTTTACGAGCGTAGGTGCTTCGTATTAGCTCATCTCCTGGATACAACAATGTCAGCAAATGGAAGATAGCTTTTTCCACATCACGCACGTAATCTACTGCTTCTTGGCCATCAATTGCTGGACTATCATGCCTATGAACCAGCATGTTACGAATTTCTGAGCCTTTAGCTAATTGCTTTTTATATGGCGACACTTCTCCTAAATAATTTTCTAGAATTTTGCCATAAAGCTTTGTAAGTGGAGGTGAAGGCATATTCAATAATAATGCTTCAAGTTGAGGGTTTGCTCTTGATAAAACCTCTTTAATTGCTAACTCAGCAGCAATTGTTGCATCAATCCATTGATGATGAGGTGACCCCTCATGTTTAGCTCTATGCAAATGACGCATCGCCAACAGAGGAACTATCTCTGATTCAATCGAAGCTTCAATTTTCTGAATACTATCCTCTCTTAAAGGACAGACATTACCTCCAGATACAACCACTCCTATTGATATAGGTAATTCACGGAACTCATCACCTTTAAGCATCCAACGTTCAGAATGTATAGATATTAACTGTTCTTGAAGGTCATCATGGCCTAAATGATATTTTATCAACTGTAAAATATCCTTTGTGTACTGCAACGCCATACTAAAATAAACACCAATAGTATTCCGGCATTGTTCAGAAAGATTATCTCCCTCGAAACGATTAAGAGATAACAACTCCTGAATATAGCATTCAGACAAAGTTGCGCCTTTTACTTTACATATTACATCGTCACGAGAATATGAGACCTCCACTTCTATAGATATTTCACCGACCTTTTTATTAAACGTGAAATTTTTATCTGCTTCTGTGTAACTATTTTTTCTTAATAGGAGATACTTACACTCAATGTCGATTTCTTTCATCTTTTCTCCAACGTTATAACGCCAATTTAAGGTGTGAACAACGCTAACACCTTAGCTAAACCAGTGTGCCATAAACACTAAACTTACTTGAAGTAAGGGCGCCAAGCGTTGTGAATCACTCTTAAATTTCTTGTTATGTGAATTTTCAAAGTTTAAGGTAAGCACTTCCGATTCCCCTACTCTTTGCGTTGGTAAAAAGCTTATCGTGGTCATCGATATGCAAGTTTGCTACAGCATCATAGCTGACTTGCTCTTTAACTTTGAGAGGTGTTAAAACAACCTTGTAGTCATAGCTGTTTTGCCCAGATTCCACTTGATATTTTTGACCATTTGAGACCAAGGTGGCTATTATTCTATTTGCAGCATTTAGCTGAATTTTGCCTCGGTACCGGTCATCCGAATGGCGATATATTTTTATAGCTATTTTTTGTTCAATTTTTGCATCCAACAGTTCTATCGCCTCGACTATTTTCTCTTGCTTTGCTTTAACCAAAGCAAGTTTCTCTGATTCACGACTTAATAGGTTTTGAATGCGTGTCTTATTACCACTCACTGTCTCTTTTAGCTGTGTGTCCAGTTCAGACAACTGTGAGTTAAGTACATACTCTTCCGATTTTAGTGAAACTAATAGTTCTGAATTGATAACGTGATTCGAGTTGAATGAATCTTTTGTGGTAGTTACATACCGTCCCTGTTTTAAGTCATCATTAAGATGACCAGCGCTCTTAATCTGCTCTATTACTGTAGGAGTAACAAAATTAGCTATTAATACATCTTTTAAGAGAAACGTGGCGATTGCAATAATGGCAGCAGTCCCTACGCTTACTTTAATTTCCGTCGATATACTCATTATTTATCACCATTTACACAACGCTTAAGTATTTATCCGTTGTCGTAGCACAATGGATAAATACCTGTTGGACTTGGCCGCTTCTATCTATGGAGTTTGCTTTTTAGGACTGACTTACGTTCCACTCTTATCATTAAGACTGGTACCCCATCAGCCGTCCATTTTCCACTTCTAGCCACCAATTTATCTACTGCGACTATACCCGTTGCATAATCTTTTTAAAAGCGAACAATGCCCCTCTCTCGCCATAACACAACGATAATTTTATTCATTACAATCAGACAACTAGGTCAGTCGGTGCTCTGAAACGACTATCCTAGGTCTAATATTGATGCACACGAGTACCATGCTGTTGCTATGGCAGTTCGGACAACAAGGTTTCTCTTTCAGCACTTCCGATTTCTCTACGGGTCGCTTTCGTAAGCTTTGCCTAATTTCCGCTATCGCTTTTACCCGTACAGCATTAGCTAAAAAGCCATAGTAGCGTATTCGCATTAGCCCTTTAGGCAACACATGTAAAAGTAAGCGTCGAAGTAACTCGCCCGCATTACAACACATTCTTTGCGTCCCATTGGTTCGATAGTCTTTGTAACTCATCGTGATACGGCCATCCACGTTATAACTTAATTGGTTGGGATTTAACCCGATACGATTACAATACCGAGATAGATAACCCACTACCTCTGTAGGCTCGTGGAGTACAGGTTTACTGTACACAACCCATCTCTTACTAGCGGCTTCCTCTAATAAATTACTGTGCGTTGCTATCAACTCGCTTACTCGACATAACATCTCTTTCTTAAAGCGAACGGATAGGGCTTTAACCGGAAGCAGGTAACTCTCTTTTCTTGTCGGTTGCCATTGCCGATCTTTTGTAAGCACCCCACTCGGTAGTAGGCAATGAATATGAGTATGTTGACTCAGATTTCTTCCCCAAGTGTGAAGAACCATTAATGCTCCAAGTTGACCGACAAGGTGATGCCGCTCATTAGCAAACGCGCATAATGTTGCCCACACTGAATGAAACAAGCATTGATAAACCACCTTAGGATGCGCTTTAACCAGAGCATTGAACTCGTGAGGTAAGGTAAAAACCATATGATGGTAGGCCACAGGTAAAATATCTTGGCTTCG